>JAKMEU010000167.1 GCA_022425845.1 Luminiphilus sp.
GGCCGGCAGGATATGGCGCGCCTCGCCCAATACCCTGAAAAACTCCCTCACGTTCTTTAAGACACCCATCATCTCAGCCCCAATTCTTATTCAGTTTTTATTCTTCATCAGGTTGCGGCAACAAACTACTCCCCCGGTATGGACTCTACACGCTGCCACTCGACGGTACGACTCATAAAGCCCACCTTGACCTTAAACTTCATGGTATCGGCGCCCTGTAGGGTGATCTCAGCCGCTTTGTATTCCCCCAAGGGGGCAGCAAAGACATCCCCCGACCAGCTGTCACCCTCGGCATTTTTTTTCTGTAAGTTACGCAGCATTTCGAAGCCCACTGCCTCAGGTCGGTTGTCATTGCGCACCACATTACCCACGCCCGCCTCAGACCGAACTTCAATCCACACCGGCTGTTTCTCATGCTGCCAGTAGCCATCAAGACTCCCTGCATGCAGACCAGAGGAAACCAACAGGCTTCCTAGTATTACCATCAGTTTGTAACGCACCTCATGCTCCTCATTTAAAGTCCCAACTCGCGCGCGGTCAGCTTACCCAACTGCGACATATGCACTTCGTCGGGCCCGTCAGCGATACGGCAAAATCGACCCACCGTGAAAACATCGGGTATCAACGTATCCTGACACACACCCATACCCCCGAAGATCTGCATCGCTCTATCGGCCACTTCCTGAGCCATTTTAGGCGCAACAATTTTAATCATGGAAATATACGGTCGAGCTCCGTCCAGACCGTCCCGATCCATCACCTCGGCTGCTTGCAGGGTCAACAGACGACACTGCTCGATGTCACAGCGGCTACGGGCTATTTCGTGCTGAACCGACGTCTTTTTAATCAGGGGCTCACCAAATGCGACCCGCTCCTGGGCACGTGCACACATCAGCTCCAGGCAGCGTTGCGCCATTCCCACAAAGCCCATGGCGTATTGAAAACGACCGGGGCCAAGCCGCCCCTGGGCTATTTCAAATCCGCAGCCCTCACCTTTGATCATGTTACTGACGGGAACCCGCACATTGTCAAACAGCAGTTCGGCTTCACCACCTGGCGAATGCAGGCTGCCAAAAGCACGAAGTTCTCGCACCAGCTTCACCCCGGGCGTGTCCCGAGGCACCAATATAGTGGAGTGCTGGCGATGGCGATCATTCTCGGGGTTGGATTTGCCCATCACGAGCATGACCTTGCAGCGGGGTCCAACCGCGCCGGTTGTCCACCATTTGCGCCCGTTGAGCACGTACTCATCGCCATCTCGCCGGATTTCCAACTCCATATTGGTCGCGTCCGATGACGCCACCTGGGGCTCCGTCATGGCGTAGGCACTTCGTATTTCTCCCGCCAACAGGGGCTCCAGCCATTCCTTCTGCTGTGCCTCGGTTCCGTATTTGGCCAGTACTTCCATGTTGCCGCGGTCCGGCGCATTGCAATTAAACACGCCCTGGGCCCACATGACTTTGGACATGGTTTCAAAGAGAGGCGCGATCTCCACATTGCTCAACCCCGGGCTCCAGGGTTCATATTCATGGGGGAGAAAAAGATTCCACAGCCCTTCCGCTTTGGCCTGCTCGCGCAAGGCGTCGTACCAGGGTGGCACCTGCCAGAGATGGTCCGGGTCGTGGCACCAGTCGTGCCAATCCTGCTCCCGCGGGTAGATGTGCGTCGTCATAAATGCCGCCAACTGCTCGTTGAGGGCCATCACCTTATCGCTCACTGTAAATCCCATAAGCAAACCTGCTCCACTGTCATCGTAATACGCTGTTCAATTCGTCCCCACCATCTTGGTATCGCCCCTGAAAGGGAGCATAGCCTCCTGCCGGGTTAATAAAGGCAAATCTCGCGTGCGCCACAAGGGTTCCCAGCAGGATAGCTCCTGCAGCAGAGCGCGGGTTGCCTGCTGCCCCGTATCGGAAAGCGCCAAAAACCGGGAGCGCAATTCACCCAGGCACCACACCCTGTACCGAGAATAGCGCGCTCTGCGGTAGTAGATGCCATCAACCTCGGCATTGAAACGCTTTCGACCCACGCGAACCGCTTCCGCATTTGCGCAAAGGTAGGGTAAATATGCCCTGCCTATATCATCCAATAAAGGCTTTATGTCCTCAGGCAGACGGGATGGCCACGCACCGGTCATCCCCTCGGGCCCCGTATTCCATAGTCGAGCCACCCATTCGAGCACGGCCGGAGCCTGCTGGCGCAGGCGTTCCAGAGGTACCGGGTCGAGGGCAAAGTGACGGAAAAACGGTCCTGACAAACCAATATCGGCCAGGGAGGGTCTGCTGCCAAACAGAAAAGGGCGTTGACTGAAAATGTGCTGCAATTGCTGGAATAACCGATGCACACCGGCCTCGACCGCAGGGATATTTTCGTTGGTCAAACCATCGCCCAAGGTATAACCACGGCGCTGCCGGACCGTGAAGTACTTGGACTTGAGCCAGACCGGCAGTCTCACTGAAGTCATCAGTTCGCTGGCCAAATGCCAAGAAGCGAACCGGGCCCCCTCGGGATAGTGCCATCGATAATGCATCGCAGGCCGCCACCACCACTCGTCGGCCCAGTCCTCAAGTAGATGGCAAACGAAGGCCTGGACAGGATCGTCGGGCAGCAGCGGATGCCCGCCCAATTGGCCTTCGTACCAGTCGATGATTTTGGTCGTGTCGGTCAGCCAGCGTCCATCGGCGAGCTTGATAGCGGGCATTTGCATCACACCGACATTTTCCAGCAAGCGATGTTTCATGGCTGGAAATTCCATGGACTCAAACGTGTAGGGAATACCGCGAACGCGCAGGTAATTCTCGAGCTTTCCCGTAAAGTAGGAAATATTCGAGCCGTAGAGCGTCAATGACGCTGAGCTGCTCATGGATTGATAGCAGACCTTAGACGCCGTACTGATCTTTCAGGCGACCCAGTTCCGTGTAAAAACCCGACACCGTTTGTTGCAGAATGTCGTGGGCGGAAGTAATGGCATCAATCCGTCCAACAACCTGCCCTGACAGGGGAATCGCGGCCTCCATATCGCCTCCAAAATACAACTCCCTAACCCCGGCAAAATGCTCCATCGCATTGAACGCGCCAAGCGGCAGCAACTCGGCGGTTCGCTCCGTCCGGAGTGCCCGCAGGGCAGGACGGGACTGTTGGTTGAGAAAAACCGTGTCGGTCTCCTTGGCATCTATCACCGCCTGCTTCCAGTTTCCATGGACGGGAGACTCGGCACAACTCAGCATGCGCGTACCCATTTGCAGCCCCTCCGCTCCCATGGCAAAGGCACCCGCCATGGAGACGCCATCGCACATACCACCCGCAGCAATAATGGGGACATCGGTTCGGGAACGAACCAGCGGTAGCAGAACCATACTTGAAACGGGATTCGGATTCTTGAAACCGCCGCCCTCACCACCTTCAACCACCAAACCGTCGACGCCGCAATCGATGGCCTTCAGGGCAAGGTCAAGGGTGGGCACGACATGAAACACCTTAATGCCGGCAGCCTGCAGCGCTTCTGTGCAGACTGCAGGGCTCCCTGATGAGGTAGTAACAAACTTGATGCCCTGCTTAATGACAAAGTCGATGATATTGGAGCCCTTCACATAAGAGAGCGCAATATTCATACCGAAGGGCTTCTCGGTGAGATCTCGCATCTTCAGGACCTCTTCGTGAATAGCATCAAACTCACCCGAGGCTGTTTCGATAATGCCCATACCCCCGGCATTACTCACCGCCGAGGCCAACTGCGCGCGGGCAATCCAGCCCATGGGCGCCTGAATAATAGGATAATCGGTACCGAGGATCTGGGTCACACGGTTATTGATTGGCTGAGCTGTCATCGCCTTTTCCTTAAACAGAGAAATTCATCAAGCGTCCACCAGCATCGCTTCGATACCGGTGTTCTGGAGGATCCTGTCGACCCGTGCCCGGTCGGGGTCAGACAAGGCCTTGTAGGCTTGGCGGGTCCAGGCCAGACATTTAGCCTGGTACGGGAAGGTGCGTTGCACCCACTGCGTGCCGTCTATTGTGCAGGTCCAGTCTTTTTCACCCGCCCCAGCTGCCCTGGCGTTAGCCAATTGGGCTGGAACATAAACCCTGCCAATCTCCGAGAGGACCTCCCCAAGGCTTGAGGCCTGATCCTCCAGCCGCAGCCAGTCACTCCCGCTGGGCTCGACACCGCTTAAATCGGCGATGCGATCAACCCAGGCCACCGTTCGAGGTGACACTTCATGGGCGATGGCTCGGGGCGTGGGATCAAATCCCACCAACTGCGTTAATTGACCATAGAGCGCAAAATCCCCGGCCCCGGGCCGTGACCCCAACATATAGTGCTGGTTCGATACATGGAGCTCCATAGCGGCAAGAAAGCGCCGATAGCTGGCATCAATAATGGGAGCCGTTGTGTCGTTTGATCCAACCACATAGAGGCGCCCTACCTGCCGGTCGGTGATATAAGCTTTGAACTGCTTGAAGACAGCTTCATCCATGGTGCCATCGAACCCCAGTGGCAACAGGGTACCGGCATTGTCAGCATCGGCCTCGGGGTACCATCGATAATGAAACATGTACTTGGTACACCACTCATCGGCGAAGTCTTCAATCAGGTAATCGATAAAAGCCAATGCCGGATCTTCGGGAAGGACCGAGCGATCGCTTTGCATAGCCTCCAGTCGCCTTATGATCGGGGTTGAGTCGCACTGCGCCGTAAGTCCTCCTGCGTCGTCAAACAGAAACGTGGGCAGAAATGCCGGCTTGGGCGGCTCCACCCCAAGCCCCTTACACACATCCTCGACCTGCCCCCAAAGAATGGCATACGGAATCCGCCGATAGCGCAGTAAGGCAATCATCTTGTGGGTGTAGGGGGACCCCGTGCCACCCACCAGCTTTAACGGCTCTGTCATTGACCCACCTTTCTGGAGAATTTTTATCACGACCTCTTGCTACCGACGGTAACATATTTATTGGCATAGATAATGTCAATAACTAGCCAGCGAGCGACGCGTTATGCGATATTGTGTCTCTAAAAGAATCGGGGCGACGGCCACTGCCCTTATGAGGAGGTCCTGACCCACCCCTGCGATTGCCTGTTTTATGGAGGAACCCTGATGCATCCATCACTCAAAGTCTGGTCGTTACCGGCGCTGCTCTACGCCCTGTTTTTTATTTGGTATACCGATCTTGGCGGGCCGCTTACTGAGCCTGAAATCGAGCAGTTCGTCAGCGACATGCGCAATATGGGCCTCGCCAGTGAACGGGTCGACTATTACGCCCGGTTTCTGCGGGAAGATACGGGTCGGGAATTCATGATGGTGAATATTTTGGATAAGAATCCCAACCCACCCCAGATACCCGGGGCAC
>JAKMEU010000185.1 GCA_022425845.1 Luminiphilus sp.
GGTCAGCCCGGCGGCAGCGAGATGGACTCGCTCCTCATCCAGCATCCCCAGAAGTTCTTCAAGGGTGAAGGCGACTTCAATTCGTAGTCGGTAGCCCCGTGCATCGGCGAAGGCCTTGAGGAGGTCATACTCGAACCCCGCGGGCTGGTCCCCGTCAAAGTAGTAGGTTGTGGGGCTGTTGCGGGTGGCCACAACAAGCTCGCGGTCGGTGGCCAGATCGCGAAAAATATCATCGCTGCTGCAACCGGCGGTGGTTGCCAGAAGGATCAGGGCCAAAATGGGCGTTCGGATAGCCATGGATTGAGTGTAGCGCGACTGATTATGCGCTGTCCGATATGTTGGTGCCGGGCCGTCGCGGGTATACTGGCGCCTTCCCTGCCCGGAGGCACCACATGTTACTTCTTCCCGGATCGTCGGCCTTGACGCCCCCTCGGTTTCAGGCGTTACAGCAGGCCCTGAAGGCTGCAGATCCCCGGGTTGTGCTCAACGATGCGTTCTATTTATTCGCAGTGGACGCCGCTGCCGACGTCGATCGCCAGGCGCTTGGCCAATTACTGCAGCCCGGCACCGGGGATTCGCCTCGCCAGGCGGTGCCTGACAGGGATTCCTGCCTCGTTGTGGTTCCGCGCCTGGGAACCATCTCTCCCTGGTCGAGCAAGGCCACCAATATCGCCCACAATTGCGGGTTTGGTGGGATTGCGCGTATCGAGCGGGGCGTATGCTACGTCATCGGCGGCCTGGATTCGCTCGACGAGAGCAGCCTCCGGGCAGTTCGGGAGCGACTGCACGATCGCATGGTGGAATCGGTATTGCGGGCACCCGAAGACCTCGCGGCACTGTTTGATAGGGCGGAGCCCGCGGGCTATGGAACAGTCGGGGTACTGGCAGGCGGGCGCCAGGCACTTGAAACCGCCAACAGCGCGCTGGGTCTCGCTCTGGCACCCGATGAGATTGATTATCTGGTAGCCGCTTTCAACGACCTTGGGCGCGATCCCAGTGATATCGAACTGATGATGTTTGCCCAGGCCAATTCGGAGCATTGCCGGCACAAGATTTTTAATGCCAGCTGGACGATCGATGGTGTTGATTGTGAGCATTCTCTGTTCAGCATGATCCGTCATACCCACCAGGTGGGTGGCGAGGGCGTGCTCTCGGCTTACTCAGATAACGCTGCGGTGGTGTCAGGACATCTCGGCGGACGTTGGTATCCTGATCCGATAACGGGGGAGTACGCTTTTCACGAAGAGCCCATACATCTTCTGATGAAGGTGGAGACGCATAATCATCCCACGGCAATCGCGCCATTTGCCGGTGCCGGCACGGGCTCCGGGGGCGAGATTCGGGATGAGGGCGCCGTTGGGCGGGGTTCAAAACCTAAAGCGGGGCTGGTGGGCTTTACCGTCTCTCATCTGGAAATACCCGGGTTATCGCAGCCCTGGGAACTGGGTTATGGGCGCCCTGGCCGCATTGTTTCTCCCCTGCAGATTATGCTGGACGGACCTATTGGCGCTGCGGCGTTTAATAATGAGTTCGGGCGACCCAACCTGACGGGTTATTTTCGCACCTGCGAGCTGGCCACCCATGACGGCGTCAAGGGATACCACAAACCGATCATGATTGCTGGCGGCTTCGGCAACATCCGCGAAGCCCATGTTGAAAAGGGTGGGTTTGGTCCGGGGTCGCATCTTGTTGTCCTCGGAGGGCCCGCGATGCTGATCGGCTTGGGGGGAGGCGCAGCTTCATCCATGGCCAGCGGTGACAGTGATGAAGCCCTCGACTTTGCTTCCGTCCAGCGGCAAAACCCTGAGATGGAGCGACGTTGTCAGGAGGTTATTGATCGGTGCTGGGCGCTGGGGGATCAAAACCCCATTGCCTTCATCCATGACGTGGGGGCGGGTGGCCTGAGCAACGCGCTGCCTGAATTAGTCAAGGACGGAGGGCGTGGTGGCCGGATTGATCTGCGCAGCATTCCCAGCGACGAAGCGGGCATGAGTCCGCTGGAAATTTGGTGTAACGAGGCGCAGGAGCGTTACGTGCTTGCCATTGAACCCGAGCATTTGGCAGCGTTCAGTGCGATCTGTGAGCGGGAACGTTGTCCCTATGCGGTGGTGGGTGAGGCAACTGAGGCGCATCATCTGGAAGTTGCAGACCCCCATTTCGGGAATCAACCGGTTGACCTGCCCATGGGGCTGCTATTCGGCAAGCCACCCAAAATGCACAGGGAGGCGCATCGTGGGGCGCCTTGCGTCGATGACTTTAGCGCCGATATTCGGGCTTCAGAGGCGTTGGAGCGCGTGCTTCAGTTCCCTGCGGTGGGCTCCAAGAGCTTCCTGATCACCATTGGTGATCGCTCTGTAACCGGGCTGGTGGCCCGGGATCAGATGGTGGGTCCCTGGCAGGTTCCCGTTGCCGACTGTGCTGTTACGGCGGTCTCTCTCGACTCCCATTTGGGAGAGGCGATGAGCATGGGGGAACGCACTCCGATAGCGCTCATGAGTGGGCCCGCGTCGGCCCGAATAGCCATCGCCGAGGCGATTACCAACCTACTGGCGGCTCCGGTGGCCCACCTCTCAGACATCCGCTTATCCGCGAATTGGATGTGCGCGGCGGGGCACGGCGACAATGATGCGGTTCTATACGATACCGTGCGCACCGTGGGTCTTGAGTTTTGTCCGGCTCTGGGCATCACCGTTCCGGTGGGCAAAGATTCCATGTCCATGCGTACCGCCTGGCAGGACGGTGATGAGGAAAAGTCAGTAACCGCGCCCGTGTCACTGATTGTGTCTGCCTTTGCGCCAGTGGGCGATGTGCGTGCCACGCTGACACCCGAACTCTCACGAAATGAAGACACCGAACTTTTACTGATTGATCTCGGTCATGGCCGGGATCGGCTCGGCGGATCGGTGTTGGCGCAGTGTTGGGGAGCGCTGGCTGCGGATGTGCCCGATGTTGATGCCGGGGATGTGAGGGCGCTGTCTGATTTGGTCAATGTGCTGAAGTCCCGAGATCTGATTCTGGCCTACCATGACCGATCTGACGGTGGCTTATTGGTCACTTTACTTGAGATGGCTTTTGCAGCGCGCTGCGGTTTGGACATCAGTATCGATGCCGAGGGGCCCGCGGCTGTGGCGGCCCTGTTCAGCGAAGAAATAGGGGTCGTTATTCAGGTACTCAAAAAAGACCGCCACCGAGTTGAGGCTCTGGCCGTGGAGTCCGGACTGGGCGGCAGCGTCAAGCGTGTGGCTGCACCAAGACTGGATGAGCGGATTGTGGTCAATACGCCCAAATTTGAATTGATCGATAGCCGCCGTGGCGCTCTGCAGCAATTGTGGAGTCGCACGAGCCACCAATTACAGCGCATGCGCGACAATACAGCGTGCGCGGATGAGGAATTTGACAACATTCTGGCCGATGACCCAGGGCTGTCGGCCCGTCTTACCTACGACCCGGCAGAGGATGTTGCCGCGCCTTTTATTGCAACCGGGGTGGCACCTCGCGTGGCGATCCTGAGGGAGCAGGGCGTTAACGGCCAGTCTGAAATGGCGGCGGCTTTTGATCGCGCCGGTTTTGCGGCCGTCGATGTTCACATGAGCGATCTGCTGTCGGACGCCGTGTCCCTGGCCAGTTTTCAGGGGCTGGCGGCATGCGGGGGTTTTTCCTATGGCGATGTGCTGGGCGCAGGAGAGGGTTGGGCCAAGACCATTCTTTTCAACGACAGACTGCGGTCGCAATTCCAGACATTTTTCGAGCGGGGTGACACCTTTACCTTGGGTGTCTGTAACGGCTGTCAGATGTTGACCAATCTGCGTGCCCTGATTCCGGGTGCTGCGCATTGGCCCCTGTTTGCGCGCAATACTTCAGAGCAATACGAGGCGCGTGTGGCATTAGTCGAGATCGAAGAAAGCCCATCGCTGTTACTGGCAGGAATGGCGGGGTCAAAGCTGCCCATCGTTGTGGCTCATGGTGAGGGCCGCGCCTATTTCACAGACGAGGACCACCTCGCCCTGGCCCAGTCATCGGGTACTGTGGGCTTACGTTACGTCGACCATCACGGGAATGTGACGCAGCGCTATCCCTTCAATCCCAATGGCTCACCCGCGGGTATCGCCGGATTAAGCAGTTCTGATGGTCGCGTAACGATCATGATGCCGCACCCTGAACGTGTCTTCAGGACAGCGCAGTTGTCCTGGGCGCCGGCTGATTGGCCGGAGGACTCCGGGTGGATGCGCCTGTTCCGTAACGCGCGAGCTGGTTTGGGTTGAAATCGGGGTAGCGCGCCCCCACCTCTTGCTGTTAATTGGGGCGTTCAGTCGCTAAACTGCGCGCCACCTCGAACGGCGTCGACACTGACTGAGCGCCGTTTGTCCAGCCACCCGGCCAACTGACGAGTTTTCGATGCTCAACCGTTATTCCCTCTGGAAAAACCTTCTGATCCTCGGCGTAGTGCTGTTTGGTTTCTATTACGCGGCCCCCAACTTATATGCCCCCGACCCGGCACTGCAGATTGGTGGCGCAAGCGGCTCCCAGACCATAGATGACGCGACCTTGCTACGCGCCACGGATGCCCTCAGCGAGGCGGGGATCAACCACTTTGGAGAGGAACTCCAGGAAAGTGGTAAATCCGCGCTGATTCGTCTGGGGGTCCGTGATGACCAGCTTCGTGCCCAGTCGGTACTCTCGAGAGCGCTGGGTGACAGTTACATCATCGCTTTGAACCTGGCGCCCACGACCCCTGACTGGCTGGTTCGCGGTGGTGCGCAGCCAATGAAACTTGGCCTCGACCTCAGTGGTGGCGTTCACTTCAAGCTCGAGGTTGACGTGGCGGCCGCGACTGAAAGACGTCTAGAGATGTACGAGGCGGGGATTAAACGCGGGCTGCGGGAAGAGCGCATTCGCGGGCTGGTGCGGCTTCAGGGTCGTCGCGTGAGTATGAGTTTCCGTGATGAGGAAACCCGTGAGACTGCGCGACGTGCTACTGCTGATCTTTATCCCGAACTCCTGCTGGACCGGGTTGATGCGGGAGACAGCTGGGACCTGTTCGCCGAGGTCACAGATGCCACCATCAACGAAGTGGTGGCTTATGCAGTCGATCAGAACCTGACCACTATTCGCAACCGGGTGAACGAACTGGGGGTTTCTGAGCCTCTGGTGCAAAAGCAGGGCTCCAACAGAATCGTGGTTGAGTTACCGGGTATTCAGGATACTGCTGAGGCCAAGCGCATACTGGGCAAGGTGGCAAACCTCGAGTTCCGCCTGGTCGCTGAGACCAATGCCCCGGTCACCGATCGCCAGCGATTTGAATACCGCGGAGAGGCTCGTGCAGGTATGACGGAATGGCTTGAGCGGGAAATCATTATTACCGGCGAGCGCGTCTCCAATGCAGCGGCAGGTTTTGACCAGAACGGCCAGCCCAATGTGTCCATTACCCTCGATAGTGAGGGTGGCATGTTGATGTCGCGATCAACGCGTAACAACATCAAAAAGCGTATGGGTGTTCTCTTCATTGAACGCAAGTACCGAACCCGCTACGAGCGGGATGATGCCGGGGAAGAAGTTGCTATAAAGGTCCCCTACGAC
Organism: Luminiphilus sp.; assembly: GCA_022425845.1. Classification (GTDB taxonomy): domain Bacteria; phylum Pseudomonadota; class Gammaproteobacteria; order Pseudomonadales; family Halieaceae; genus Luminiphilus. Next base: position 5,578 of record JAKMEU010000185.1, read on the forward strand.
GAAAAGAAGGTCCTGACGGCACCGGTTATCCAGTCTGCTTTAGGTGCGTCTTTTCAAATTACAGGCCTGGATTCGCCGGGTGAGGCGTCTGAGCTGGCCTTGATGCTGCGTGCGGGCGCGCTTGCGGCACCCATTACCTTTGTTGAAGAGCGCACGGTGGGACCCTCACTGGGCGCAGAGAACATTGCCCTGGGGGTCAAGTCGGTGCAGATAGGCCTCGCCCTGGTCGTTGTGTTCATGATCCTGTACTACCGGGTTTTTGGTATCGCCGCTGTGATCGCCCTGACAACCAACCTGATTCTTCTGCTTGCCTGTATGTCGCTGCTGGGAGCAACACTCACGTTACCGGGGATCGCGGGCATTGTGCTGACCGTGGGTATGGCGGTTGACGCCAACGTCCTGATATTCGCCAGAATACGGGAGGAGTTGGCGCGACGCATGTCACCGCAAATGGCCATCAATGCCGGTTTCGAGCGCGCTGTGGCGACGATTCTTGACGCAAACATCACCACCTTGATTGTCGCCGTGATTCTGTACGCTGTGGGTACCGGCCCGATTAAAGGCTTTGCCGTGACCCTGTCATTGGGAATTATCACTTCGATGTTTACCGCCATCCTGGGGACCCGGGCTCTGGTGAATATTATTTACGGCGGGCGCCGTGTTGACCGACTCTCAATCGGGCCACTGCCTCGACGTGACCCTGAGGAGGCATCGGCATGAAAGTTATTCCCTTCATGGCGTGGCGCCGCGTGGCGGCGGGGTTCTCCCTGCTGGCCATGCTGGTGGCTGGAGGCGCACTGGCAACACGTTCCCTGAACTGGGGCCTGGATTTCACCGGTGGCACGCTGGTGGAGGTCGCTTACGGCGACACGGCCAACCTTCAGGAAATTCGGCAGACTTTGGAGGTACAGGGTTATGACGGTGCGATTGTCGTGGCGTTTGGCACCGACCGGGATGTCCTGATTCGTTTGCCCCTGAGCTACTCCGACGAACAGGGCGTTGCTATGGTCAACATGCTTCGCGAGGCGTCGAACGTCCCCGTGGAGTTACGGCGAGTCGAATTTGTCGGTCCTGCGGTTGGGGAAGAGCTTCGAGAGCAGGGTGGTCTGGCCATGCTTCTGGCGCTGGGGCTTGTCATGCTTTACGTGGGCTTCCGCTTCCAGATCAAGTTTGCGGTCGGTGCGGTGATGGCCCTCGCACACGATGTGCTGTTCGTGCTCGGGTATTTTTCTATTCTTGGCCTGGAGTTTGACCTGACGGTGCTGGCCGCTGTTTTGGCGGTGATTGGTTATTCATTGAATGACACCATCGTTGTGGCCGACCGTATTCGGGAGAATTTCCGCAAGCTGCGCCGTAAGCCGCCGCTGGAGGTGATCGACGTCTCCCTGACCGAGACCTTTGGCAGAACCCTGGTCACGTCATTGACGACCCTGCTTGTTCTTCTGGCGCTCGCCCTGTTTGGTGGGGAGATGATTCACGGCTTTGCCCTTGCCCTGCTCGCCGGTGTGGCTATCGGTACCTACTCATCAATTTATGTTTCCGCGACCATCCTGCTGGCTATGGGGGTTAGCAAAGAGGATGTGGCGATTCCTGTGAGGGAAGGGGGTAACGAGGACGGATCGCAGGTCTGAGGGCGCGCTTAACGCAGCAAAGGCCCCACCGTTGACAGGACCTGTTTGAAAATCTTGGGGCTGCCGCAGACCACTTGCCCGTTATCCAGATAATTTTCGGAACCGTCCATATCCGAGATGAGCCCTCCCGCCTCTCTCACCAACAGGGCGCCTGCGGCGATATCCCACTGCTCCAGCCCTATCTCCCAGAAGCCGTCCAGTCGTCCTGCAGCGACGTAAGCGAGATCCAGGGCGGCGGCTCCTGCCCGACGGATACCCATGCACTGCCCGGCGAGTTGGGCCAGGCTCTTGCTGTACTCGGGTAATCGCTTCTGCTCGTGACCGAGAAAGGGGATGCCGGTACCCAGAAGGCATTCCTTTAGGTCTATACGATTACTGACGCGTAGGCGGTGGCCATTGAGTTGGGCGCCGCGTCCGCGAGATGCCGTGAACTCTTCCTGGCGCACGGGGTCGAGTACCACACCGTGCTCCAATCGGCCATCCACGATACAGGCAATGGATACGCAGTAGTGGGGAATGCCGCGCATGAAGTTACTCGTGCCATCCAGGGGGTCGATCACCCACAGATGATTGGCGTCGGGATTGCCCGTGCTCCCGCCTTCCTCGGCAAGAAATGCGTGATCAGGATAGGCTTTTCCCAGGTGGTAGAGTATTTCCTTTTCTGCGGCCAGATCCACTTCGGTGACAAAGTCAGCGGCACCCTTGGCTTCGTGCCCCACTCGGTCGAGTTCGTCCGACGCCCTCACAATCAGGTCGCCGGCTTTACGAGCGGCACGCAGGGCGATGGTAACCATCGGTTCCATGATGATGTCTCCAGAGCTGGGTCGGACTGTCGTCCGTAACGGGGGCGAAGCATAGCAGGGGCGGGCAGCAGAGTTCAGTGCTTTGTTACACTCCGTCCCCTTTTTATTACTGGCGACGGACAATTTCCATGGCTGCAGACAATATCAAGGTCGTACTGGTGCATACCACGCACCCGGGCAACATTGGCGGTGTCGCCCGGGCGATGAAAAATATGGGTCTCTCGCGGCTGGTGCTTGTGGAGCCTCGGGAATACCCGGCACCCGAGGCCCGCTGGCGAGCCGCCTCGGCGGCAGATGTGCTCGACGCGGCAGAAGTGGTCTCTTCTGTGGAAGAGGCCGTTGCAGGCGCGCAGTTTATTGTGGGAACAAGTGCTCGAGAGCGGCGCATCCCCTGGCCGCTGCAGGATGCGCGCCGTTGTGGAGAACGAATACATGAGCACGCGGGTCGGGGTGAGGAGATTGCGATTCTATTCGGACGCGAGGATCGTGGTCTGCTCAACAATGAACTGGAGCTGTGCAACCTGCACTGCCATATTCCCAGCCACGAATCCTACCCCTCCCTTAATCTGGCGATGGCGGTTCAGATTCTGTCCTATGAAATTCGCATGGCTGGGTTATCGGGTACCCAGGCTCAGGGCGAGGACGCCGACTGGGACACCCCATTTGCCCGGGCGGAGGACATGGCGCGATTTTATGAGCATCTCGAGCAGACCCTGGTCGACATTGAATTTCTCGACCCGAAAGCGCCCCGACAGCTGATGCGCCGGCTAAAGCGCCTGTATAACCGGGTGCGGCTGGACGAAATGGAGCTCAACATACTTCGGGGCATCCTCTCCGAAACCCAGAAACGGTTGCCGGGGGATAAAAACTAAAAACCTAGTAAATTACTTGGTTTTTTACTTGAGTAATTTACTGGGTTTTGTCACACTTCATAACTTAGGGAGGCACTATGAAGCTTACAACTCGAGGACGCTATGCTGTGACCGCGATGCTGGATCTTGCCATCCACGGTGAGAACCGCCCCGTGTCCCTGGCCGATATCTCCGGACGTCAGGAAATTTCGCTATCCTACCTTGAGCAATTGTTTGCCAAGCTTCGACGTGGCGCTTTGGTGGACAGCGTCCGTGGCCCTGGTGGGGGTTACCGGCTCGCCCACAATCGCGAAGCTATCTTTGTGGCGCAGATCATTGATGCGGTAGACGAGTCGGTCGATGTAACAAACTGCCAGGGCAAGGGCAATTGCCATCATGGCGAGGTCTGCTTGACGCACCATCTCTGGCAGGACCTGAGTGATCAAATCCATGACTTTTTGAGTGGAATCAGTCTGGCTGATCTCGTGAATAACCGCGGTGGCAAGGGTGCTGCACGTAGCGCCGACACCGTGCAAAAACTGATTTTGCAGTGAGGTAGCCGAAGTAATGAATGCACCAGCCAACACACCGATTTATCTGGACTACCTGTCCACCACGCCCGTTGACCCCCGGGTTGCTGAGGCGATGTCTGAATGCCTGTCGATGGAGGGTACCTTCGGTAACCCCGCGTCTCGATCCCACGTCTTTGGGTGGAAGGCTGAAGAGGCGGTGGAAAATGCGCGGGCCGAAATAGCAGAGCTGATTAACGCTGACTCACGGGAGATCGTCTGGACCTCGGGTGCAACAGAGTCCGATAATCTTGCAATTAAGGGCGCGGCTCATTTTTACCGCAAGCGCGGGCAGCACATCATTACCTCAAAAATTGAGCACAAGGCCGTGCTTGATACCTGCCGGCAGTTGGAGCGGGAAGGTTTTGAAGTGACCTACCTGGAACCCAATGAGGCTGGGTTGACTACCCCGGAGCGCGTTAAAGAAGCGATCCGACCCGACACGGTGCTGGTGAGTGTCATGCACGCCAACAATGAAATCGGCGTTGTTAATGACATAGCCGCGATCGGCGAGGTGTGTCGTGAGGCGGGTGTCCTGTATCACGTTGATGCCGCCCAGAGCGCCGGCAAGTTGCCTCTTGATATGGAATCCATGAAGGTTGACCTGCTGTCGATGAGTGCCCACAAGATGTATGGGCCCAAAGGCATAGGTGCTCTGTATGTGCGGCGTAAGCCCAGGGTGCGTCTTGAGGCGCAGATGCATGGTGGCGGTCATGAACGCGGTATGCGCTCGGGTACGCTGGCCACCCATCAGGCCGTGGGCTTTGGTGCGGCGGCCCGGATTGCCCGGGAGTCAATGTCAGAGGAAGCCGAAAGACTCAAGGCGCTGCGCCAGCGGTTTTGGCGGGGCATTGAAGATCTCCCTGAAGTTCATATTAACGGGGACGCGGAGCACCGGCTGCCCGGAGCGTTGAACGTCAGTTTCGCTTTTGTAGAAGGTGAGTCACTGCTGATGTCACTCAAGAATCTGGCCCTGTCTTCAGGATCGGCCTGCACCTCAGCCAGTCTGGAGCCCTCCTACGTACTTAGGGCGCTGGGCCTTAACGATGAACTGGCTCACAGCTCATTGCGTTTCAGCTTTGGTCGGTTCAGCAGTGAGGCAGAGGTGGATCAGGCGGTCACACAGGTCCGCGCGGCCGTTGAAAAGCTACGTGAGTTATCACCGCTCTGGGATATGTATCAGG
>JAKMEU010000193.1 GCA_022425845.1 Luminiphilus sp.
AGTGTATCGGCTGCACAAAATGTATTCAGGCCTGTCCCGTTGACGCCATTCTGGGCGCTGCAAAACTCATGCACACCGTGATCGCCGACGAGTGCACGGGTTGCGACCTCTGCATTGAACCCTGTCCCGTCGATTGTATTGACATGGTGCCCCGTAAAGGCGGTATCGAACACTGGCGCTGGGACTTACCTCTTCCCGAAAAAAGTCGCGATCACATCATCGCCACAGACCAGGAAGCGGCATGAATACGGTGTTTGGCATTCATGGTGGTATCCACCCGCCAGAGGAAAAAGCCCTGTCCAATCCGGGGACGATTCTGGATGCGGGGATACCCCCAACTTTGGTGCTTCCCCTCTCACAACACATTGGCAAGCCGTCCAATCTTGAGGTTGGCGTGGGTGAACATGTGCTGGGCGGCCAATTGCTGGCAGCCGCTGACGGCCTGGTCAGTGTGCCGCTTCATGCACCGACATCCGGCACGGTAACCGCCATCGAGCCCCGTCCGGTACCCCATCCGTCGGGAATGGAAAATATCTGCCTGGAACTGAGTTGCGACGGCCGGGCCCAGTGGCTGGATACCAGTGGCTTCGCTAACTGGACAGAGGAAAAGCCCGAGGTGCTGGTTGAAGCGATTCGTGCTGCCGGTATTGCCGGGATGGGAGGCGCTGGCTTTCCGACGGCGGTGAAGTTGCTTGCCCCGCAGCGCGCGCCCATGCATACGCTCATTATCAATGGGACCGAGTGCGAACCCTACATCACAGCAGATGACACACTGATGCAGGTCGAAGCAGCCTGCATTGTTGAAGGCGCGGAAATACTCGCGCACATTCTGGGTGTTGAACGTATCTTATTCGGAGTCGAAGACAACAAGCCGGCTGCCCTGGCAGCTATGAAGGCGGCGGCCGATGGTGCGGGCAGGCCTTGCGAAGTGATGGCCTTCCCGACGAAGTATCCGTCCGGCGGAGAAAAGCAACTCATCGAAATTCTAACCGGGAAGCAGGTGCCCACCGGGGGCTTACCCGCTGATCTGGGCATCGTCTGCCAAAACCCGGGAACCGCCGTTGCCGTCCGCGATGCCATTTGTGACGGCAAGCCGCTCACGGACCGACTGGTCACCCTGACCGGCCGCGCCCTCGCCCGGCCCGGCAATTATCGGGTTCGCCTGGGAACCCCCATTGAGTACTTGCTGCAGGTTGCGGGCTTTGAGCCCAAAGAGAATCGACGACTGATCCATGGCGGCCCCATGATGGGTTTCGCGCTGGAGTCTTCGTCCGTCCCGGTGGTCAAAACGACCAACTGTATTCTTGTTCCCACGGAGCAGGAACTGCCCACCCCACCCCCAGCGCAAGCCTGCATCCGCTGCGGCCTGTGTGCAGAGGCCTGTCCCGCATCGCTGTTACCACAGCAATTGTACTGGTATGCCCGCGCTCGCGATCAAGAGCAGCTGGAACGCCACCATCTCTCAGACTGCATCGAATGCGGGGCCTGCTCCTGGGTGTGCCCCAGTCACATTCCATTGGTGCAGTATTACCGCGCTGCCAAGGGCATGATCGCTGATTCCAAAGCCGAAAAGGTCCGGTCAGATCGCTCCCGAGGGCGATTTGAGGCTCGGCAGGAGCGGCTGGAACATGAGACAGCCGCACGGGAAGCCCAGCGTGCTGCCCGCCGGGCTGCCGCCCAGAAAAAAGCGGCTGAAGGCGGGGCAGAGGATCCGGTGGCCGCCGCGATTGCTCGGGCCAAAGCGAAGAAAGAGGCGGCAGCCAACGAGAGCGATCCCTCTTGAGTTTCCTGCGCATTACATCGCCCCACGGCCACGGTCCAATGACCACGACGCAGGTCATGCAGATGGTCCTGCTGGCGACCCTGCCGGGCGTCGCCGCACTGACCTGGTTCTTTGGTCCTGGAACACTCATCAACATAGCGTTCGGAGGCGCGCTGGCACTGGCCTGCGAGTACCTTGTACTGCGCCTCCGAAACCGCGAGCCAACCCCTTATCTCAAGGACTACAGCGTCCTGGTGACATCTACCCTGCTGTGCATCGCACTTCCCCCGTATGCGCCCTGGTGGCTGGTGATGACGGGGATATTGGCAGCCGTCATTCTGGGAAAACACGTGTTTGGCGGGCTCGGCTACAACCCGTTTAACCCCGCCATGGTGGGCTACGTGGTTCTGCTGATTTCCTTTCCCCTGCAGATGTCCAGCTGGCAGGCACCGCGCGGGTTGGGAGACATGCCCGGACTCAGCGAAGCGCTTACTGCGTTATTCCTGCCTGCCACCTACGACGGCGTTACCATGGCGACCCCGCTGGACCTCTTGCGCCAGAACAAGGGCCTGTTGATGGAAGATCTTTACCAACAGACACCCCAGTTCGGCCAGTGGGCTGGTGTCGGCTGGGAGTGGGTAAATATTGCGTTCCTTGCTGGCGGGCTGTGGCTAATCTATCGCGGCATTTTCACCTGGCATGCACCTCTCGCCATGCTGGTGATGCTGGGACTCTGTGCTGCGATCGGCTTTGACAGCGGCAGCTCAGAAAGTGGGGGATCTCCCCTGTTGCACTGGTTATCCGGGGCCACCATGTTTGGGGCATTTTTCATTATTACCGACCCAGTGAGTGGTGCGACGTCCAACCGTGGGCGGCTGCTATTCGGTGCGCTGGTGGGGATACTGCTCTATCTGATACGCGTGCATGGCAACTACCCGGATGCCGTGGCCTTCGCGGTTTTGATCCTTAATTTTGCGGCACCCTTCATCGACCAATACACCCAGCCAACCACCTACGGTCATCGGCCCATCAAAGAGGATGACGAGTGAATACGGCCCTCGCCATGTCCCGCTCTGCCGCGCTCCTTGGGCTATTCGCCGCGCTGGCAGCAGCTGTCATCGCCTGGACGTGGATAACAACAGAAGCGGATATCGAACGCGCTATCCGCGAAGCTGAAGCCCGACAACTGCTGGAAATATTCCCGCCCGAGAGCCATGACAACAGCCTGATTGATGACCGGCTTTCACTGCAGCCCGACACGCCACTGCTGGAACTGCGCAAGGCCCGTGAGGGCTATACCGTTCGCCGGGGCGAAAAGGTGGTCGGGGTCATTTTGCCCGCCACTGCCCGAGACGGCTACAGTGGCGACATTGAACTGCTGGTTGGCGTCACCCTGGAAGGGGTGGTTGCTGGAGCGCGAGTCGTATCCCATCGTGAAACACCCGGTCTGGGTGATGGCATTGATATGCGCAAGTCCCAGTGGATGTTGTCGTTTGACGGTCGCTCCCTCACCGCTCCGAAAAAATCCGAGTGGAGTGTGAAAAAAGAGGGTGGTTATTTTGATCAATTCACAGGTGCGACCGTGACGCCACGGGCCGTTGTGGCGGCGGTACGTCGCACCCTCGAATACCAGGCAATTCACCGGGCTGAGTTATTCGGAACGGCAGGTGTGTCGCCAGAGGAGGCGAATCCATGAGTACCCCGTCCTATGCCACTCTCACCCACAATGGCCTGTGGAAAAACAATCCCGCTCTGGTGCAGTTACTGGGACTCTGTCCCCTGCTCGCAGTTTCCGCCTCGGTGGTGAATTCCCTGGGCCTTGCAGCAGCCACTCTATTTGTCCTGGTCAGCTCAAACCTCTGCGTTTCACTGGTAAGAAACGTGGTTTCGGAGACCATTCGATTACCCGTATTTGTCATGATTATTGCCGCAGCGGTGACCGCCATTGAGCTGCTGATGCAAGCCTACACCTATGAGCTATACCAGATTCTTGGCATCTTCCTGCCGCTCATCACCACGAATTGCATTATCCTGGGTCGGGCCGACGCCTTTGCTGCCAAAAACCCGCTTCTGCCTTCGCTATACGATGGATTCATTATGGGCGTTGGGTTTGGCGCCGTATTGGTTGTGC
>JAKMEU010000272.1 GCA_022425845.1 Luminiphilus sp.
AGCGGGATCAGCGCCCAACCCATGCACCCATCGCCCGGAGCGGTATGCCCGGGCGCTGACAGCCAACCTTACATACCGTTGGGATACTTTTCGAGATCCGCCGCGCCATGGGCCCTGACGCTGATCAGTGCGTCACAATACGCCATGAGTAGTTTTAGCGTGTAGTCCGCCCTATCGACGAAATAGTCGTGGGCTTCTGGATTGTTTTCCTCGGCTACGCTGTTAAGAACCTGCGCCACATTTCGGACCACCAGTTGTTCGGGTATGTAGCAGAGTCGGTTGTTTTTGTAGCTGCTGGTTCTCAATTCGGCGACAACGTATGCCCCCCCATCAGCCACAGACACCGTGGTGATCATCGCGGGCTTGTGTGCCAATCCCGAGTTGACGTTACACAGAAGGAAAAAATTCTTGAGCGCCGAGGTCGCCATTCCATGCCATTCAGGGGAGACGATCACAAAGCCGTCGCTGTCCTGGAGTTTTTTCGTAAGCCCGGGCAGGAATTCCCACTGACCCTCACCACTGCCCAAATCTTCGTCCCACAGGGGTAACGGCTCGCGCCCAAGATCCAGCGTCCAGACGTCGACGCCAAACGCGCGAAGCCGCGTTGCCAGAAACCCTGCGACCTTTGCGCTCTGGGAATCTTTGCGGTGACTCCCCACAATAATTCCAATATTCAAACCATCACCTCTACCGTCATATCAATAGTTCAAGCCAGCTCAGTCAACGACTCGGCCAATGCTCCAATCAGTGAGTCCATTTCATTCCGCTCCATAATGAACATGGGCGCCAGTTGGATGGTGTCGCCACCGTAGCGAACCAGAAATCCCTTTTCCCACATTCGCATGGCGACCTCGAAGGGGCGCCGGAGGGGCTCTCCGGGATAGGAAGCCAGCGTCAGGGCGCCGGCAAATCCGTAATTACGAACATCATCAACATGAGGCTTATTCGCCAGATTATCGTGCAATAACGCCTCAAAATACGGGGCTTCAGCCGCTACGCGCTGGGGCAGTTCCTCTGCCACCAGAATATCCAGGGCTGAAATCCCCGCTGCACAGGCCACCGGATGGGCGGAATAAGTATAGCCATGCGCAAATTCCAGGGCGTATTCCGGCCCACCATGGGCCATAAATGTGTCATAGATTCCCGCTTTGGCGATAACCGCCCCCATGGGAACCGCACCGTTGGTGATTTGTTTGGCCACATTGAGAATATCAGGCACCACACCAAACTCGTCCGCACCTGTCATGGCACCGCAGCGGCCAAAACCCGTGATGACCTCGTCGAAAATCAGGAGGATGTCATTCGCATCGCAGATTTCCCTAAGTCGCTGAAGATAACCAACGGGAGGGGGAATAACACCAGCGGAGCCCGCCATTGGCTCCACAATGACGGCGGCGATGGTTGACGCGTCGTGCAATGCGATCATCTCATTCAGCTCATCAGCCAACTCGGCACCCTGCTCTGGCATACCCCGGCTCAGACGATTCACCGGCAGCATGGTGTGCCGAAGGTGGTCAGCTTCTACCCCCTGGCCAAAAAACTTTCGGTTGGCTGCAATCCCGCCCACTGAAATGCCGCCAAAATTAACGCCGTGGTAACCCTTCATACGCCCAATGAATCGGGTCTTGGTGGGCTGGCCCTTCAGTCGCCAGTACGCCCGAGCCATCTTCAGGGATGTATCAGCAGATTCGGACCCCGAGTTAGTAAAAAATACGTAGTCGAGGTCGTCCGGCATGAGTTCCTTGACTTTGTTTGCCAGGTCAAACGCCTTGGGGTGGCCAAACTGAAAGGGTGGCGCGAAATCCAGCTCCTGCACCTGTGCAGCAACCGCCGCACTGATCTCTTCCCGGCCGTGCCCCAGGCCCGACGTCCAGAGCCCGGAGTGCCCATCAAGAATTTTTCTGCCCTTGTCGTCGGTGTACCAAACGCCTCTGGCCGATGTGATGATGCGCGGATCTTCTTTGAACTGCCGATTGCCTGTGTAGGGCATCCAGTGAGCTTCGAGGGCCGTTTTATCCATAGGAAAAATCTCTGTCTCAGTAATAAGAGGGGGCCTCAGGCGCCATCACAATGAGTAGTGTAAGAAGTCCCGCAACACATACAGCAATGCCGAACCCCAGCCATGCACTGCGAGGAGCACCACGGCCTGTGCGTGTCTCCGCACGACCAAACCACATTGCCCTCACAAGCGGGTCACCTCGATAAAAATGGTAAAAGCTGATCGCCAGCACATGCACAACAATAAACACTTGAAGAATAACCCAGTTAGTCTCATGCCACGCTGCCAGAGGGCCCGACAGATCCCCGCCCCAATAGGCAAAGGGTGCCTCAAAAAGAATATCGTCGCTGGAAAAAAG
>JAKMEU010000238.1 GCA_022425845.1 Luminiphilus sp.
ATCACCACCTGCTGCACGGGCTTGTTGTGGGTTGGGTCTTGATTCACCTTTAGCTACCGGCTGCTCTTGGCAGATTGAGTCGAACCCGCAGTCTAGAGCTTACTTGCTGCGTTCGAAACTCGAACCCGGCCCCGTATCCAGGGCCGGAAAGGGGGGGCGCCGTTAGTAGGTATAGCGAAAGCCCACATTGTAGCGTGCCCCCAGCTGTCCCACGCTGTAGAGCTGGAGTGGGTCCCGGCCATGTGACCTGAAGGTCTCATTGGTCAGGTTGATGCCCTCCACGAAGACCACCAGTCCATCGGTTACCTCGTAACTGGCGCTGGCATCCCACTGCTCATACTCTTCGGTATAGGCGGGCTTGGTTACGCCGCCGATGAAGTAGCTGTCTCGCCAGTTGTAGGCCGCGCGCGCTTCAAAGCCGAAGCCTTCGTAATAAAGGATCAGGTTGCGCGTATCAGAAAGGCCGGGCAAGGCAAACTGTGGGGCATCGGAGCTGTTGTCGAAGGTCGCGCTGCCGCTTGCCAGCGTCATGTTGGCAATGAAGCCAAAACCCGTGTCCCACAGGCTGTGTTGCCAGGCGATTTCCCAGCCGTCTATTTTAGCTTCCTCGGCTGAGTTGATGCGGGTATCCACGTCGAAATAGGCCGGATCATCCCGGCCAGCCACGCCCGTAATGATCTGGTTCACGGCGTCCACGCCGGGCTCATTCGGATACTTGGTGAAAATATAGTCGCGAATGGCGCCGTTGGATGCCGTGATGCCCAATGCATCGATGGCGTCCGCATAAAGGGGTCCCAGGGCGGGGTGCGCAAGATCCGGGTATAGCACCACATCCTGTTGCTCCGCCGAGGTCACGAAATTGACCACTGCCTTGTCGAAGTAGCCCACCGACACGTAGCTAGCGTCTCCGTAGTACCACTCAAGCGAGAAATCCCAGTTGTCGGATTCGTGGGGCAGAAGACCGGGGTTGCCGATACTGCCGTCGGCAATATGCTCGCCCTCGACCACTCTCAAGATGGTGCCAATAGACAGGTTTCCGCGGAGGTCGGCATAGCTGGGACGCGCGATGGTCTGGCTGTAGGATGCGCGGAAGATCACGTCGTCAATGACCTCAATGTCGAAGTCGACGTTAGGCAGTAAAACGTCGTACTCACCGCTCAGTGAGGTGGTGACGGTTCCGTCGGCTGGGACCGCCGAGAATTCATTGGTCGACGCCCACTCAATGCTCACATAGTCCTGCGATGCGGCGCTGGAGGTCACCTCGGTCTCTTCATAGCGTACTCCCGCCCGGAAGTTAAAGGGCCTGTTCAGGAGTTCGCCGGCATAGCCGACCTGAAAGTAGGCCGAGTAACTCTCCTCACGGAACTGATTGCCAAACCCCGGATCACTGTCGGCGCAGAAACCGGTGCCGCAATCACCCCCCGCGAGAGCGGTAGCAAGAAACATCGGATCTGTCTCTGGCAGGGATTGAAGCGCCTCGGCCCTTGCAGCCATTTCTTCCATATTGAATATGAAAAAGTTATTGGTAACGCTGTCACCACCGGCCAATTCGTCATACATGCCGGTCAGAGAGGCTGGAACAACAAGGTCAGCAACGCTGCCATACGCAGAAGCCTGATTCTGCCCCCAGGTGTTGCGCTGCACGATACTTCCGGCTTCAAAATTGTCGATATCGGTGTAAGCGAGCCCAAAGTCCAGCATCAGGGTTTCGGTCAGATCGAAAACGCCCGAGAACTGCGCTTGCTCAATATTCATCTCGGCCCAGCTGTTGGCGAATACGCTTCCCGTAATTTGCATGTCATCCGGCGAAAGGGGATCAGCGAGACCAATAGTGGTGACAGGGATTTCATTGGAGTAGTCGACGGATGCCGATTGACGGCCAAAGGCGGCCATGGACAGGTTCGCAGAGCTGCCAAAGGGGCTGTTCGGTTCGCGCTCTGCTGTAGAGTCATGGTAGTCCAGCGCAAGGCTCAGGCGATCGGTGACATCCCACTCCAGGTTCAGTCCCAGCGACGCCCGAGTGTTCTTTGAGGCGTCAACGCCAGCACCCATGGGCGAGTCGGGCTGATTGTTGTCTTCGGAATAGACCAGTGGGGAAACAATACCGTCACCCATCCAGGTGCCGGACTGTCCGGTAGGGCTGAACCAAACCGACATATTGTTGTAGCGGTGGTCCAGTTCCAACTGCGCCATGGTGTAGTCGAGTGTTGCAGTTAGCCGATCGAAGGGACGCCACTGTAACGTCAACTGTCCATTGATGCGGGTACGCTCCCACTCATCAAGCTGATAAATCTGCTGTTGGGGCAGGGCAACCAGGTCGCCGGCGCCGGGCAGGTTCTCATGCTGCCCGTTATCGGGAATGCCGCTGCCATCCCGCTCCAGCCATTCGGTGTTGCTGGCCGATGATTGGCCATTGTGGCGCTCCTGAAACGTGCCCGACAGGGCGATACCAACGGTGTCATCGAAGAACGTTTGGGAGGCAAAAGCCGAGATTTCAGGGGTGAAGTCATCGCCGGTACGGGTCGATTGGTCATACATGCCCGAGGCGCTGACGGTGGCATTCAGGCCAGGGCGATCCAGAGGGCGGGCGGTTTTGATATTGATGGTGGCGCCGATGCCCCCGGTGGGTATGTTGGCTCTGGAGGTTTTATAAATCTCGACGCCGGATACCGACTCCGCCGCAATATCCTGAAAGTCGAAGGACCGGCCAAGACCGCTGTGGGTTGGCATCTGCCGTCCGTTGAGGGTCACGAGGTTGAAGT
>JAKMEU010000267.1 GCA_022425845.1 Luminiphilus sp.
ATCTTCAAGGGCATCAATGGCGTCTTCCCACCACAGGTCAAGAATGACGTTGTGTTCGGGCCAATGCAGTCGGTGGCAACCACGCACCGGTCCCGGCCAGTCCAATAGCAAGCGGTGGGCAACAGGCGCCAGTGTCGGCCATTTCTCCAGTGCTTTTCGCAATTGCGCCTGATCGAGAGGCTGCGCTTCCAGGCCTATGTAGTGGAGACGTGCGTGGGCTGTCCTACTCGCGCTGGCCTCGCACCAGGCTTGAAGCAACAGCAGGAAATTTAGACCGGTGCCAAAACCAGTCTCGGCGACCACCAGTGATTCCCGGGTCAAATGGTTCACTACGTCGCTCCCCTCCAGGAAGACATAGCGGCTTTCAGCTGCACCGGCGTCAACCGAGTAATAGATATCATCGTAGGAGGACGCGCAGGGCACTCCCTCACGCCAGGTGAGTTCTGGGTGAGAGGCTGGAAGCCAGGGCGTGTTAAAACGGTCGATCAATGGGGTCTGCTCCCAAAAATATAGACGAGGTACAGGACGACAATGTCCTGACCGCAACGCTCACAATGCGTACAATACCCGTTTTTCCAGATGTCATTAGCATGAATAAAGATAAGGTCCTCGAAGCCAATCAGTTGGCTACCATTGCCGCGAACCTGCTGCACCAGGGAATTCTCGAAGCTGATCGGACGTCAGCGAAACGTATTTTCAGGGAGCTTGAGGCGAGTCGCAAAGTCACGCTCACCAATCTTCGTATGGAGGACGGCGGCACGGTCAGGATGGATCTCGCGCTGGACGCGCGGGCCTTCAATGGGGCGCTTAATTTCTCAGCCTGGCGGGATGGCGTGCTGGCTCTGGTTGCTCGTTTGTCAGACGAGCTGAAAGCGGGCAAGCCATTGCCGGTGTTCAAGGCGCTGGATGATCAGGAGGATCTCCCGGACAGTGATCGGGCGTTGAATCTGATTGGTTGCGTTGGCGGTACCACCCATGACGGCGTGGTCAATGCCGTCATGCTGGGTTTGTACCCCGATCCGAGCCGCCCGGTGGTGACGTTCAGTCTGGTTTATGTCGATCCCGCTCAGTTTTCAGCAGTAGCTGCGGAGTCGGGATCATCCAGTAGCTGAACGGCGGGTGGCGGTACAACCGTTACGGTTTCCTTTTTCCCAGGGGCCATAACCGTGGCCTCACCCCGGCAGACCTCTTTGCCATTTTGGTTGTTCACAATCGTTGAGATGGTCAACCAGGGCTTGCTGGCGTGTTTTTCGGTGATCTCCAGCGCAACCGTCAGCGTGTCGCCGAGGGTGACCGGAGAGCGAAATTGGAGTTTCTGGCCAAGGTAAATGGTGCCAGGCCCCGGGAGCTCCATTGCAATAGCCGCAGAGATGAACGCACCGGTAAGCATGCCGTGGGCGATACACTCCCCAAACTGGGTAGTTGCTGCGTACTCGGGGTCTAGGTGCACGGGATTGTGGTCGCCTGACACCGCAGCAAAGAGCTCTACTTCACGTGTTGTGACCAAACGACTGTAGTTGGCGGTGTCACCCACGTTGATTTCATCAAACGTCAGATTGGTTATTTGTGTGGCGTCAGACATGCCTCGCTCCTAGCTCGGTTGGGTAATCGGGAGTTGATTTTCGACTGCCGCGAGGGTCTCAGATTGGATGTGTACTGTGCAAGCTCACGAGGAGCAGAGAATCGGGATTTTTCTCTGGTCATTATTCGAGAACTTCCGAGGGTGCCAAGTGAAAGTTGATGCGGTGGCGGGTGCAGGAGCAGTGCGGAATCGGTTCGTAACGGCATGCCCGCGGGTTTCGAATTTGGGTGGTGCTCGGTCTCAGGCGTGCCTTTGTCGTCTGCAGGAGCGAGATCGACGATACTACTCATTATGATAAGTACTGATGTTTGTTAACGCGGTGTCAAAGTATGGCCAGTAAGGAGGACGACATCCGCGAGCGACTTGTGCCCGAGCTCATCACCTACCCTGAGGATTTGCCGGTTTGCGAACGCCGGAAAGAGATCCGCGATGCCATCGCGGGTAACCAGGTCGTCATTATCGCGGGGGAGACCGGCTCTGGCAAAACAACCCAGATACCCAAGATTTGTCTGGAACTGGGCCGTGGACGTACTGCTCGGATAGGGCATACCCAGCCGAGACGTCTGGCAGCGCGCACGGTAGCCCAGCGCATTGCAGAAGAACTGGGATCGGAAGTGGGCGGGTTGGTGGGCTACAAAGTCCGATTCAATGACGCCGTAGCCGACCAAACGGCTGTGAAGCTAATGACCGACGGCATTCTTCTGGCCGAACTGCAACGGGACCGTGAGCTTCGAGGTTACGATACGCTTATTATTGATGAGGCCCATGAGCGTAGCCTGAACATAGACTTCATTCTGGGTTACCTGCATTCGTTGCTGCCCAGGCGCCCTGACCTGAAGCTCATTATTACCTCCGCCACGATTGACGTTGAGCGGTTCTCCAACCACTTCAACGCGGCACCGATCATTGAAGTATCTGGCCGTCTGTTTCCCGTCGACGTGCGTTACCTGGGGAGTCCCGAGGATGTCGAGGAGGGTGTTGAGGAGCATGTCGCTCGAACTGTCGACGGTATTACGGCAGGCGATTTTGGCCCGCCCGGCGACGTACTCGTTTTTCTGCCCGGCGAACGGGAGATTCGCGATCTATCGCGCCGCCTTAAAGGGGATGACCGCCGGCAGATACTACCGCTGTATGCCCGACTGAGTGCTGCGGAGCAAAATCGCGTCTTTAATCCCACCGGCGCTGGGATACGGATTGTACTGGCTACCAATGTCGCGGAAACCTCACTCACTGTGCCGGGTATACGCTATGTCGTTGATCCTGGCACGGCACGGATCAGCCGTTATAGCTATCGCACGCGACTGCAGCGTCTTCCTGTGGAGCGCATATCGAAATCCAGTGCGGACCAACGCAAAGGCCGCTGTGGACGTGTCGCTGCGGGAGTCTGCCTGCGCCTTTACGATGAGCAGGATTTCGAGTCACGGGCAGAATTTACAGACCCGGAAATACTGCGCACCAACCTGGCTGCGGTTGTGCTGAAGATGATGGAACTGGGTCTCGGCGATGCGGAGAGGTTTCCCTTTGTCGATCCGCCAGAGGGAAAAATGGTTCGTGACGGCCGCCGGTTACTGGAGGAACTGGGGGCTGTTTCCGCCAGGGGGAAGCTCACAGTCATGGGTCGCAAGATGGCCCGTCTTCCTATGGATCCAAAACTTTCCCGCATGGTGGTTGCATCTGGTGACCTGAAATGTCTTGAGGAAGTGTTGGTCATTGTGAGTGGATTGGCCGTCCAGGATCCCCGAGAGCGCCCGGCAGAGAAACGAGCGCAGGCGGATCAGGCCCATGCTCGCTTCAGCCATCCGCGATCGGACTTCTTGTCGTGGTTGAATCTCTGGCAGTACTTTGAGTCACAGCGACAGGCGCTGTCACAAAATCAGTTCCGCAAGCTGTGCAAACGAGAGTACCTGTCCTATTTGCGACTGAGAGAGTGGCGCGAAGTCCACAGCCAGTTGGTGATCGCCTGCAGGGAGCTCAAAATGCGCGCCCTTGCCGACTGGGCCCGGGAGGTGGATTTTGAGGCGGTGCACAAAGCGCTGCTCTCCGGGTTGTTGGGTCAGGTCGCTCAGCAGGATGAGGGTCGACGCTACAACGCCACTCGAAATCGCAAGGTGCAGGTCTTCCCGGGGTCTATCCTGCATCGTAAACCGCCCAAATGGTTGGTGGCCGCAGAAATAGTTGAAACCACACAGGTCTACGCCCGGCAGTGTGCAGCGATCGATCCAAAGTGGTTGCTGCGCATCAACCCCGACATCCTCAAGCGACACTACTATGAACCGAGTTGGCACATGCGGTCAGGCCGCGTTGTAGCCCTAGAGCGGGTCACGCTGTATGGGCTCACCATCAGTGATGGGCAGCGTGTCCACTATGGTGAGATCAACGCCCCTGAGGCCAGGCAAACGTTCATCCGCGAGGGCCTGGTGACGGGCCAATACCGCAGGCCGCCCCCCTTCCTCGCCGCAAACTTAGCCCGGGTGCAGGAGGTTCAGGATATGGAATCCCGTACCCGGCGCAGGGACCTGCTGGTTGATGAGCAGGCGCTGTATGATTTTTATGATGAACGGCTCCCCGCGCAGTGTTTCAGCGCAGGCAGCCTTGAGAAATGGTTGCGCAAGTTGGACGATGACCAAGCGCTTTACCTCGACCGATCCCATATTCTGACGCGGGACCCCGGGGATGAACTGCAGGCCCAGTTTCCGTCAGAATTGGAATGGCGCGGGGATGCCTATCGGCTCAGCTACTGCTTTGAGCCCGGCAGGGCGACGGATGGCATTTCAATCACCATCCCCCTGGCTCTTTTGAACAGGGCACCACGCTATCGTTTTGAGTGGTTGGTACCGGGTTTGCTGCGCGACAAGTGTATTGCGCTCATCAAGGGGTTACCCAAGTCCTGCCGCAAGCAGCTGGTTCCTGTCCCGGATGTGGTGGACGATGTTCTTGTGGATATAGCGCCGGACGATGTAAGTCTATGCCGCGCTCTGGCCAACGCGATCAAGCGTCAGCGTGGCGTCGACATAAAGGATGAGGATTGGGATTCGGCTGGTTTGGCGCCTTTTTTCCTCGCCAATATTCGCGTGGTGGACGAGCGAGGCAAGCTCCTTGAGCAGAGCCGGGACATGCCTGCCCTGATCAAAAAATTTCGGG
>JAKMEU010000277.1 GCA_022425845.1 Luminiphilus sp.
GTTGATGTAGTGTGCGCAAATGTTGTCCATCGCAAACTGCTGCACGGCCGGAGACACCGGCTCTGCGCAGAAAGTGCCCGTGCGCAGTGAGCTCATGTCGAAAGCGGCCATGTCCCGGGTGCTGGCCGGGTCGGTCATGACGGCCTTGAGGAACGTGGACCCCGCCTTGAATAAAGTGACGCCGTAGCGCTCGATCGTTGAGGCGAAGCGACCCGCGTGGGGAAACAGGGGAGACCCCTCGCACACGACCGTGGTCATGCCCATCGAGAGTGGTGCTGCGATCAGGTAGGACTGACCCGTTATCCAGCCGGGATCACCCACAACGTAGAGCACGTCGTCGGGCGTGCCCTCGAAGACGGCGTGCATTGAATGGGTTACGCCCGCCAACCAGGCGCCATGGGTATGGACCACCCCTTTGGGTTTGCCCGTCGAGCCCGAGGTGTAGATGATAAACAGGGGCCAGTTCGCCTCCACCGGGACGACCGGCGCGAGGTTATTGAGGGTCGCCTGGAACTGGGTGTCACTTAGACCATCAAAACTTCCAAGGCCGGCTTTCCCCAGTTCGTCCAGAAACTGCTGTTTTGCGGCTGCGACCAGGTCGTCAGAGTAGGCATCCCGGTCGTATTCAATGACTTCCTGCCCGGTGTACCGTGCGACGACGACGGTGTCGATATCGTGTCCTACCTGGGACAGGGCAATGGCAACCTCAGTTCGGAGTTTTGCGCTCTTTTCGGCGGAGATATCTGATCTTAGCGACAAAATAGCGCCAAGTTCACGCATCACATCCGCGCGCTCAAGGGTGATTTCCCCAGCCAGAGCGGTGCCAACCGCGGCCAGTATGTCATCGCTTTCGGTGATATCGGGATAGCCGTGCAGCGTTGTGGCCAGTGCCGACAACGCGGCCTCCCTGGGTACATAGTTGTCCAGTGCCGGATCGGTGTACTGGCTTTTAAAGGGAACGGCTTCCGCATTGCGATAGCCACCATCTGCGGTGATGACGACTTTCGCCCCCGCGTCGTGCAGGCGATCAGACAGCGTCTTCGCTGAAAAACCGCCGAATACGGGCGTGTAAATGATGCCGAGTCGCTGCGCAGCCAGGATATAGAAAATCTGCTCGGGGATATTGGGCATATTGAGGGCAATGCGATCCCCCGACTTGAGCCCCAGGTTGGTCAGCACCCGAGCCCGGATGGCGACTTCCATCAGCAGTTCCCGGTAGCTGAAGCGCTGCTCGGTTACCGGGCCGCCGCGGCCGCCATTTTTGGAGGGGTCCCAGCGATCACCCTCGAAGATCAGGGCCGCATTTTGGCCGCGCCCCTGCAAAACGTGTCGGTCGATTTCATTGAATGACGCATTGGTCCGCGCACCCACAAACCAACGCAGGTAGGGCGTGTTGGCCTCATCGAGGACTTGGGTCCAGGGATTATCCTGCTCCGGCAGGGCGCCCTTGCCCACAGGTTCACCCGACCCGGCATCAAAACCAGCCCAGCAGCGCTCAGCGAGGTTAAAGCTCAGCCACTGCTGCGCATCGGGACTGTACCAGTGCACATTGCGACGAGCGACATCGCCAAAGAACTCTTCGGGTGAATCATTGATCAAACGGCGGAGAGCATCTTCCCCCGCCTGTGAGCACAGTTGCTCCCAAGCGACCCCTACGGTCATATGAAATTCTCCCTGTGGAGCATTCTGGGCTCCTGTTGGAAATCAACGTGCTGGTACCACGAGGCTGCCGATTTCAGGGTTGTTCGTAAGTCGTCGCTTCCGGCTTGTGTCCACGTGTGGACCGCATTTTTCATTGGTTGACCAGAAGCTGTTTGGAATTACGGTGTCAGAATCTGGACGGATTAGAAAAAATGGCATTTTTCCGCTTGGAATTGACGAATGAAACCGAATGGTTGGCCGCGGACAAACCGGTGAGGTTGGCAGGGTTGTGGGCAAAAGGCGGTGCGCCGAGCTCTGGTGCAGAGTTTGTACGGCTCCTCGCCAGTCGCTTTAGCCGACCGGTCGGCACCGATAAGCCATTATAAAAA
>JAKMEU010000296.1 GCA_022425845.1 Luminiphilus sp.
GGTTCCTCTTACACACACCAGAGGTCGATTTTAAAAAAGAAGAAGGTTGAGCAGCTCCCAGGATTTGAGCAGCTCCCGAAAATAGGCGCTAGAGTATCCCTTGTGTCATCCCTCAACCCTCACACAAGGAGCGTGATATGTCCGAAGCCGAGATTTGGGAACTCATCTTGCTATCACAAGCTAACGCCGCGACCTACATAGCTATGCTACTGACCTTGCTGTCCGGCTATCTTGTTGTTGCCCACCTGGTCGGAGCCAAGCTAACTAAACAACAAATAGTGATTATTAATCTGTTGTTCCTCTCTGCGGCTGTTTGGATCGCCTTTCCAGCGTTTGCCGCTTTTGAAAGGGCATCGTTTCTTCTCTCGCTGACCTCGGAAACCTATCGGTCGCCGCGATCAGCGGGTATGCATCTAGCCCCTACCGCTAGCGTGGTAATTTTCAGTGGGGCGATCCTCGCTAGCCTTAGGTTTATGTGGGATGTACGTGACCGCAAGTCACCTGAGTAAGCCCCGTTAGCGCACCGTGGGCTTTTGGGTATTGGCCTAATCCAAGTACACCTTGGCTGCGAGTTAGTGCTTGGCGACTGTTATGTTCAGGGGTATCCACGGTGGCTGGAGACTTTTAAGTTCGTTGCGGGCTTGTATCTGCTCGCTTGGTCGGGCTGTGCGGTTATGAAGGCAGTGAGGAACTTTTGATGTTCAACTTTAGTCACCGAGCTACCCAAGATCCGCGAGAGAATTTCGTCAGGCGGTTGGCATCCGCAAGACTACGCCCCGGCAGCATGCGAGACCGTGACGGGCCCGGCGAACCGGGCCAATCGCGGGTTGTCGCAGTGTGAAGAACTGATCAGAACTGAGGCAGCAGGACGCTGTCTATGACCCAGACAATACCGTTGTCGGTGCGCACACCTGTACAGCTAACGGCCGACTGGTTTACGCGGGAATGCCCATTGTTGAAATCATAGTAAACGAATGGTCCTGCAAGGGTGGGTCGTGCCACGGCTTTGAAATGATTTCGTGGGTCCCTCACGCCGGGCGTCACGTGGTAAGTCAGCACCGTGGTGAGCAGATCGACATCAGCAAGGATGGCGTCCAGCACGGGCCCAGGAATAGCGGTGAACGCATCATTCGTGGGAGCGTAGACGGTGATGTCTTAGGCTTCGGCCAGTGCGTCAGCCAAACCCGCTGCAACCACGGCATCGACGAGAATGCTGAGTTCGGGCGTTGCGATCGCGGCATCGACCACGGTGCCCTCAAAGGTGACGCTGGGAGTACTCACACAGGCTTTGAAACTTTCGCTCCATGGGTTTGCAGGCTGAATGCGCTAGCCAGGGTGAGGCAGGATGCGGTAATCATGTGCTTAAACTTCATTTCCTTGGTTCTCCTTGACTAAAGTAAGTGTGATTTACGTCACAAGATGTGATGCTTTCTAGAGTACGGAGCGCTGGCGGAGATCGGCTCATTAATTGAGCCACCAAAATTTTTTACGGTCTTTGTGTTAAAAAACAGACACTTATGGACATAAAAGTCGGTGTAGGCTGTTTTTTGTCCGGAAACGGTTCAGTTTTACCTGACAAACTCGTTGAGCATCGCGGCGCAAGATTGAGAAAGGGGTCGCCTACACGTAACCGCTCGCCGGTTTGTTGCTTGCTGGAGCCGTATCCCGATGCAACCGACACATGGGTCCGTTTTGAGTCGGTTAGCCCGGAGCACTTTTTTACGGGACACCTTGGTGATTTCGGTCCTTCCCTAAGCCGATGATTTGCTTGCGCGGTCTGCGGGCAATGGCTGGAAAGTGGCGGCTAAACCTGTGCTATCCAGCGATTTCACAGGCTTTCGCTGTGTCCAAAGGGCGCCGTCAAGGCGACAATGGCCAACTCCCACCGTTAGCTGCGCTAACCAGCCGCAGCTGATTAAGCCTGTCACGAAGATTAAAATTGGTACAGCTTTAAGCTAAAGCATTGAAAAAAGCCCAGATTCTAACGATCCAACTCTCTTGAAAAGGCATACAAAGGCCATATCCTGCGCGGATTAAAGAGGCCTACTGCCATGAAAGCATTAATAAAAAAACACGCGGAAGAGGGTTTATGGCTGGAAGATGTGCCTATCCCCGTCATTGGTGGCAATGATGTCCTGATCAAGGTACATAAAACAGCTATCTGCGGCACCGACGTCCATATCTACAACTGGGACGCCTGGGCTCAAAAGACCATACCCGTTCCCATGGTCAGCGGGCATGAGTTCGCCGGTGAAATCGTTGATATTGGCGCCAACGTCACGGGACTTGAGGTTGGGGACATCGTCTCGGGCGAGGGGCATGTGGTCTGCGGCCGGTGCCGGAACTGTTTGGCGGGCCGGCTTCACCTCTGCCCGAATACCCTGGGGGTGGGTGTGAACCGCGATGGCGCTTTCGCGGAGTACCTCGCTATACCCGCCACCAATGTATTTCGGCCCAACATTTATATTCCCACAGATCTGCTCAGCATCTTTGATCCCTACGGTAATGCCGTGCACACCGCCCTGTCGTTCAACATGGTCGGCGAGGATGTCATTATCACGGGGGCAGGGCCCATCGGCATTATGGCGGCGATGGTTGCCGGCCACTGTGGTGCCCGCAACGTCATTCTTACCGATGTTAACGAATACCGGCTGGATCTGGCGAAGCGCATCGTCCCCAAGGTGCAGCCCATCAATGTGGCCAAGCAGGAAATTACGCGTAATTTCATGGAGAGCCTGGGCATTCTTGAGGGGTTTGATGTGTGTCTTGAAATGTCCGGCTCCCCCGCCGCCTTTCAGGATGTGCTGAGCAAAATGATCAACGGTGGCAGCATTGCCATGTTGGGCCTGATGCCCGATGACACCGGCATTGCCTGGACTGATGTGGTTTTCAAGGGCCTCAACATCAAGGGTATCTATGGTCGGGAGATGTATGAGACCTGGTACAAGATGGTCATGATGGTCCAGAGCGGGCTGCCCATCGAGCGCATCATCACCCACCGATTCCACTACACAGAGTTTCAGGAAGGCTTTGACATTATGCGCTCCGGCAAATCCGGCAAAGTCATTCTCAATTGGAAGGACTGACATGAGTTATCGCACTGCTCGGCAAAGTTATGCCGATGAAATCGCCGACATTAAAACTGCGGGGCTCTGGAAGACCGAGCGGGTCATCGCCTCAGACCAGAAGAGTGACATCACCCTTAGCGATGGTGCGCAGGTCGTGAATATGTGCGCCAACAACTACCTTGGGCTGGCCAATCATCCGGCCGTAAAGCAGGCCGCCAGTGACAGCCTTCAGCAGTGGGGTTTTGGTGCCGCTTCGGTGCGTTTTATCTGTGGCACCCAGGAAATCCACAAGACCCTGGAAAGTCGCGTCAGCCAATTCCTTGGCATGGAAGACACCATTCTCTACGCGGCCTGTTTTGATGCCAACGCGGGCCTCTATGAAACCATTCTGGGCCCCGAGGATGCGGTGATTTCAGATGAGCTCAATCACGCCTCAATCATCGACGGTATTCGTCTGTGCAAGGCGGCCCGCTACCGCTACAAAAACAATGATATGGAAGACCTCGAGGCTCAACTGGTGGCGGCAAAGGAGGCAGGCGCGCGGCGCATACTGATTACGACTGATGGCGTGTTTTCCATGGACGGGACGGTTGCGAAACTTGACGCGATCTGCGATCTCGCCGAGCGTTATGACGCGATGGTGCATCACGACGATTGCCATGCCACCGGTTTCATGGGCGCCCAGGGGCGTGGGGTGCATGAGTATTGTGACGTTATGGACCGCGTCGACATTACGACGGGTACCTTTGGCAAGGCTTTGGGGGGTGGTTCGGGCGGCTACACCGCGGGGCGCCAGGAAATTATTGACCTGCTGCGCCAGCGCTCGCGTCCCTACCTGTTCTCCAATACGTTGGCGCCCTCTATTTGCGCGGCGTCTCTTGCCGTGCTCGATATGTTGGAGGCGTCCACCGAGCTCAGGGATCGGCTGCACGACAACACCCGGTATTTCCGCGCCCAGATGCAGGCCCACGATTTTGCTGTTCCCGAGGGTGACCATCCCATTGTGCCGGTCATGTTGGGCGATGCGGTCCTGGCACAAAAAATGTCACAGCGGCTGTTGGAGCTGGGTATTTACGCCGTCGGGTTTTTCTATCCCGTTGTGCCCAAAGGTAAGGCGCGTATACGGGTACAGATCTCCGCCGGCCACTCCCGGGAAAACCTCGATAAGGCGGTGGCGGCGTTCAGCCAGGCCCGGCAGGAGTTGGCGCAATAGGCGCCCACTCTGTCGGCGTCAGGGTCCCGCCCAAAAAGGCGTTCTATGGCCCGCGCTTATTCGAAGGGGCGAGCGCGATAAGCGGGCCGTCGTGACAGACGTTCAGGGGCTAGCCAACGCGCCGCCGCTTCATTCACCCACTTACTTGACGACGCAGTACTGGCCGTACTGGGCAACCTCTTCGGTGGTCCATTTTCCCTTGGGTGTCTCATCGAGGTTTTGACACCAGGCGTCACTACCAATTGCTGAGTCCTCGAAAATACAGTGTTTCGCATAGGTCCTGGTGTCGTCCCGGGTCCAGTCGCCCTTGGGAATCTCTTTCTGGGCCAGGCACCAACCCTCGCTGCCGGGTTTGTCAGCACAGCCCGCCAAAACTAAACCTACACTGATGAGGAGCGCTCCCAGCGCCACTTGCTTGCTTGTTGTCGCCATTGAACTTCCCCGTCTCGTCATTTGATGTGCCCGGGTAGGGTAGCGCAGTCGGCGATGATCGCGTGTTTCAATTTATGTCAGGGTTTTATTGCGCCAAGACCCCTGTTGCGGCCGGCCTATCACCTGTTTGAGGGGAGTTGCTAGCGGCCCAGGCGGTCCAGCAAGCTGTAAAAAAGCATACCCGCCACCTGGCCGGGTTTGCGCAGCAGCGTGCCGCCTGGAAAACGGTGCGTAGGTACCGCCGCCATTCTTGAAAAATCGTCGGTATCGCCTGAAATTGCAGCAGCCAGAAGGTAGCCTGCCATGGTTGCCGTGGGCACGCCGTGGCCGGAAAACCCCTGGGCATAGAATGTCCGGCGGCCGAGTTGCCCGAAATCTGGCATACGGTTCATCGTGATGCCCAGCGTCCCACCCCACCCGTATTCGATGGCAACATCGGACAGTTCGGGATAGATCTTCAGCATGTGAGGCCAGACAAAGGCCGGGATATCTTTTGGAAACCGGGACGAATAGTTTTCGCCGCCTCCGAATAGCAGCCGTCCATCGGCAGATAGTTTCCAGTAGTTGATAACATAGAGGGTATCCGAGAGGCTGAAATTATCCCGGGTGACGGCGTTCTGCTGCTCAGCCGATAGGGGCTCCGTGGCCAGCATGAAGTTGTTGATGGGCATAATGTTGCCGGCGATGCGTGGCTCTAGATTGCCTAGATACCCATTGCAGGCCAGCACCAGAAAACGCGCCTTCACGGTGCCCGTCGCCGTGCGCACCTTGACCTGGGCGCCACTGTTGTCTTCGTAACCGAGCACCTCACTGCCTTCGTGAATTTCCGCGCCCAGCAGGTCGGCGGCTTTCGCGAGGCCATAGGCGTATTTGAGTGGGTGCAGGTGACGTGCCCCGCGGTCGAGCAGTGCGCCATGCATTCCGCTTGCCCGGGTCATCCAACCCATTTCGGTGCTGTCGACGAAGCGCATCTGGTCATAGCCATACACGCTGCTCAGATGGTCTACCTCATCACGGAGCCCCTGAACATGTCTCTTTTTGGCCGCCAGGTGGAGGTTCCCCTCCCGCAGCTCACATTTGATGTGGAATTCCTTAATGAGGTTACAGACCAGGTCGACGGCGTTGAGGCCCAGTCGCCAGAGGTCTTTGGCGGCTCCGGGACCCACCCACTTCTCCAGGTTCTCCTGATCGGCGCGTTGCCCGGTACCCACATGCCCGCCGTTACGCCCTGATGCCCCCCAGCCAATGCGCCTGGCTTCCAGCAGGGTGACGGAAAACCCGAGTTTGCGCAGGTGGAGTGCCGTGGACAGCCCGGTGTAGCCACCACCGACCACGCAGACGTCTGTCTCCACCTCACCCGACAGGGCAGGGAAGCGACGGTGCGGGGATGCCGATGCGGCATACCAGGATTCAGTGTGTTGGATGCGGGTTGTCATGTGTCCTCAAGTGATCATCACCCCGGCAGTAGCGGTGCTTTTCCCGTGATTTTACACGCTTGCCGGTGCACTGGCTTGCAGCCCATACTATTTACTCATTTGCCACCGGTTAATTTTATGAGTTCCACGCATTCGGGCGACCCAGACACCACGATTCACAGCCCTGACACCGCAAATGGCCCGCTGCTGACCCCTCCGGAGGAAATGGCGGCGATTACCGCCTGGCTTCAGGAAAACAACATCTCCGAGGTGGAATGTATCGTGCCCGATCTGACGGGGAATGCCCGGGGGAAGTTCATACCGGCCCATCAGTTCACCGCGCAACTCGAACAGAAGCTGCCCGAATCGATATTGGTTCAGACAGTTACGGGTGAGTACACCGACGAACACTGGGATTTTGTCGAGCCCACCGATACCGATATGGTGTTGAGTCCCGACGCGTCGACCCTACGACGGGTTCCCTGGGCTCGTGAGCCCACAGCCCAGATTATTGCAGACTGCCTCAAGCCCGATGGCAGTCCGCATCCGCTGTCGTCGCGCAACGTGCTGCGTTATGTACTGGGTTTGTATGAAGAAGCCGGGCTTAAACCCGTGATCGCACCCGAGGTCGAGTTTTACCTTGTGCATAAAAATACGGATCCCGATTACGAGTTAATGCCCCCCAAAGGGCGCTCAGGGCGTCGGGAAGTGGCGCGGCTGTCCTACAGTATTGATGCCGTAGCAGAGTTCGAGGACTTTGTGGAAGACATGTACGACTATGCCGACGCCCAGGCGTTGGATGTGGATACGCTCATTCATGAGAACGGTGCGGCCCAGATGGAAATTAATTTTCGTCATGGCGACCCCCTGGCTATGGCGGATCAGGTTTTTGTCTTCAAACGGACCGTGCGGGAGACCGCCCTGAAGCACGGCATGTACGCCACTTTCATGGCGAAACCCATGCAGCGGGAGCCGGGCAGCGCCCTGCATATTCATCAGTCGGTACTGTCCCTGGCAGACGGCAGCAACATTTTTACCGACCCGACGGGCAAACCATCGGCGACCATGATGCATTATCTCGGTGGGCTTCAGCGCTACACGCCTGAATTGATCAGTTTCTATGCCCCCAATGTGAACTCCTACAGGCGTTTGGCTCCGGATATTTCTGCCCCCATCAACTTGAGCTGGGGTTTTGACAACCGAACGACCGCCTTCAGGGTGCCCAACAGCACGCCTGAAAACCTGCGGATCGAAAATCGGTTTCCCGGTGTAGATGCGAACCCCTATCTTGCCATCACCGCGACGCTGGCCAGTGGTCTGTTGGGAATGCGCCAGGAAATTCAGCCCACCGAACCCCATCAGGGTACGGCAAATGATGAAGCGGTGGGTGTTGCCAGAACGTTGGAGGAGGGTGTACGACAGCTCAATGACACGCCCGAACTGCAGCAAATGATCGGTGAGTTGTTTATGCGCGCCTATGCCGCAGTAAAACTCGATGAATTTGAAGAGTTCAATCGGGTCATCAGCTCCTGGGAGCGCGAACACCTCTTGTTACAGGTTTAAGTCCTATGGTCGATGTACTTCGCCACGGCTGGCCGGAGGGGACTGCGGCCCGCATCTACAGGCTACTGAAATACCTTGTTTATGCGCTGCTCTCGCTGAATATCTGGTTTTTCCTCGAGGAAGAGTTGGTCTCTGCCACCCATGCGGCCACGGTCGATACCGACCTCTTCACCTGGATTCAGTTGTTTTCGGCCACCCTCGATACCGTCGCCTGGGTCCTGTTGTTACTGCTCTTTGAGCTCGAGACTGCGGTCATCCCAGACGACCGCCTGATAGGTCGAACCCAATGGGCCATTCATGGTATCCGTCTGTTGTGTGGGCTCGCCATTGTCTCCGCTTTTTTTGGTTACCTGGGTGAGTGGACGGTTTTTTGGGACGCGTCTCCGTTGGGCAAGGGTCCCTGCGAGCTTCAGGGAAGTGGCTGGTCGGTACTTGTCGACTTCGATAATTTTGTGCCGCTCGATGCGGACAGCTGTTCGGCGCTTGGGTTTGATGCGGTGGTGATTCCGGCGCTTGATCAGGTGGTGGCGACCCCCATGGCTTTGGACAGTGCCTACGAGCTGGGCCTCGTGGATGTCATCAATTCGGGCACCTGGATTCTCGTGGTGATTCTGCTGGAAATTGAGGTTCGCCTGCAGTTGTGGGGCGGCGTCTCGGCGCGGTTTCAGCTGATTTCCAACATGCTCAAGGCGGTGCTGTACCTGACCCTGGCGGGGGCGGCGGTTTATTGGGGGTTTGAGGGCGAGTTTCTGGATTTCTGGGATGCAGCACTTTGGCTGTTTGCTTTTGTCTTCATCGAGCTCAATGTATTTGAATGGCAGCGAGAGCTGGCTACGCAGGGGAAGCGATAGCCCGGAACCGGGCTCCGTAAATTAATCGAGCATCACGTTGGGATGCCTGTCACTCGAGAAGGTTCAGAAGTCGTCTTCGAAATCGAAGTCGAAGTCCCCCAACTCCTCACGTAGCCTCAATGCCTCAAGGCGCTGCTCTGCACGGCGACGCTTCGCTGCGAGGGACTGGGCACAGGTTGTGATGTCTGGCCCTTCCAACTCGTCGAACTCTTCGTCACCCAGTTCGCCGAGCATCGGATCGAGATAATCCTCGGCAACCTCAGCGCTTTCGCCCTGTGTGGCAGTACGCTCACCCATAAACCACCTCCCGATGATTTAGAACAAGACCTGTGGGCTGTCCCACATTCGCAGTTGGCATCATTGCGAAGGTCTTTCGCAACAACTTTTTTGTGCTCATAAATCGATTCCAAATAACTGAAATAAATATGGCGGCCCGCCAAATCAGCTACCTGCTCCAATAGAGAAGTCCATTTCTCCCGAGGGGTTCCCGGCTTCCTGCCGGGGGCGGACCGCCATCAGAGGCAGGAGCAAGACCCATGCCAATGGTGTGGTCAGCGTCTTTGCAGGGGCTCAGCGCCGCGTCGCGCCGGGGTGGACGCGTCCACCGCAGTTTGGGGTTGTCCGAAGAGGCTAGGGCGCGTCCAGCAGGTTGATCAATTGGGTGACCAGCGTCTCCGGCGGAGCATCGTCGACGGGGATCGTCACCGCGGCCCAACGTTCGTACAGCGGTGCCCGCTCGCGGTAGATGTCGGCAAGGGTCTGCTCGCTGGATGAAGCAATGCCCCGATCGGGGGCCAGGGAGATGCGGTACTCCACGGTGTCCAACCGGGCACTCAGGAACACCACAACAGAGTGTTCAGCCAGTCTTGCCATGATTTTATCGCTGTAGACCACGGAGCCGCCGGTGGAAATAACGCTGGGCCCAATGGGCATGTCGAGTAGCACCTGCTCCTCGACGGCTCGCAGATAAAGGTGGTCGTGGCGGGCGATGATTTCCGACAGGGTGGCTTGTTCCCGGTTCTGGATCAGGATGTCGGTATCCACAAAGTCGGTACCCAGTCTTTTTGCCAGCAAAACGCCGACGGTGCTCTTCCCGCTGCCGGGGAAACCAATCAGACTGATAACTCGCTGGTGTGGCATGCGCACTCCTTTTGTATCCATCATGAACGTTCTGTTTGGCTTGTTAGCAACGCGCGCTGTGTAGAGAATAGCAATTCCTGAAGGAGAAGCATTATGTCGGAAAGCAATGGATTGCGGTCCACCCCACTGACCCCGCTGCATCGCGAATTGGGTGCCCGACTGGTGCCGTTTGCGGGCTACAGCATGCCGGTCCAGTATCCCACGGGGATTATTGGCGAGCATTTGCACACCCGCTCAGCAGCGGGACTGTTTGACGTATCGCATATGGGCCAGATTCAGGTGTCGGGCGCAAGCGCCTTGGCAGAACTTGAGGCACTGATGCCGGTTGACCTCGAGGGTTTGTCTCCCGGCGAGGCCCAATATGCCCTGCTCACCAACAGTGGGGGAGGCGTGCACGACGACCTTATCATCACCCGGCTGGCGGCGGATCGTTTCCTCCTCGTGGTCAATGGCGCCTGCAAAGCCGCGGATGAAATGCTGATCAGGAACGGTTGTCCCCGGGCCAAAGTGGAGGTGATGGACGATCAGGCCCTTCTTGCGCTGCAGGGGCCCGAGGCGCGGGCTGTGCTGCAGCAACTGGCGCCGTCCGTTAGTGATCTCGTTTTTATGCGCGCAAGGGAAATTGAGGTCAATGGTGTCCTGTGCCTGGTGAGCTGCTCCGGCTACACCGGGGAGGATGGCTTTGAGCTCTCACTTCCGGCCAGCGAGGCGGCTGGGCTCGCGCGTCGTCTAATTCAGGATGACAGGGTGGCGCCCGTGGGCCTCGGTGCGCGGGACTCGCTGCGGCTGGAAGCGGGGCTTTGCCTCTATGGGCATGAACTCGGACCCGAGATCACCCCTGTCGAGGCCGGTCTTACATGGGCCATTCCCAAGAGCCGCCGACCCAACGGCGCCCGACCGGGGGGTTACCCAGGTCACCAGGTCATCAGCAAGCAGTTGGCGGAGGGTCCAGAGCGTACCCGGGTAGGCCTGCGCATTGAGGGACGGCGACCCGTTCGGGAGGGCCAGGCGATTCTGTCAGAGACCGGCCATGGCATAGGGCAGGTGACATCGGGAGGGTTTGGGCCCAGTCTGAAGACCCCGGTGGCCATGGGTTTTGTGA
>JAKMEU010000281.1 GCA_022425845.1 Luminiphilus sp.
GCCAGGCGCAGCCGGTTTCAGCCCAGCGTGACCGGTGGGTTCACAGTTTTTCAGCGATACCCTCGAGTGACGACCGGCTGCGTGTTGTGGCGGGTGTGGATGGTGCTTCCTGGTTTGGTGAAGCATCACTGATTTTTACCGCGCCCAAGGATCAATAACGGTTGATTTGAAGGTTATCAATCAGGCGTGTTTCTCCAAGCATTGCGGCTATGAAGATGGCGATGTCCTTATCACCCGGTTGCGCAGCACTGAGATCCTGGCAGCGCCTTGCTTCCAGATATTCCACTTCAAATCCCTGCTGTTCCAGCCGATCAGCCGCCGCTCTGCACAGCTGTAAGAAATCGGTGGCTCCCCCTCGGATCGCCTCACCGATTCCCAGCAGGCTTCGATATATCTCTGGCGCCAGAGCCCGCTGGGATGGACTGAGATAGCCGTTTCGAGAGCTCAGCGCGAGGCCATCCTCTGCCCTGTAGGTGGCGATGCCCTTGATCTGGACAGGCATGGCAAGGTCTTCAACCATCTTTCGAATCACCAGAAGTTGCTGCAGGTCTTTCTCACCGAATAGCGCAATGTCAGGATGGACCAAGTTGAGCAACTTGCAGACGATGGTGGTTACGCCATCAAAGTGTCCTGCTCTTCGCTGGCCGCAAAGATTATCTGCGAGTTCCGGAACGGCGACTTTCGTGTGTTGGGTGAGCCCGTCGGGGTAGAGCGTGTCGGCGTCGGGTGTGAAAACAACCTGAGCACCCTCTGCCTCCAACTGTTTGATGTCGTCGTCAAGCGTCCGAGGGTATGACTCCAGATCTTCTCCAGCCCCGAATTGCAGGGGATTGACGAAGATCGACACGACAACGGCATCGGCTTTCTCCAGGCCATGCCTGACCAGTGACAGGTGGCCCGCATGAAGATTCCCCATTGTGGGCACAAAGGCGATCTTTTCCTGGTTGGCGCGTCTGTCCATCAGATGTTGGCGCAGCGCCTTCGGGTTTTTGAAAATCTCCATGTGCCTATGCCCGGATCAGGAGTAGGTGTGTTCTTCCTTGGGGTAGACGCCTGATTTAACGGCCTGGACGAACGCGGTGAGGGCTGCCTGTACTGATGTGGCCCCTTCCATAAAATTCTCCACGAATTTCGGAGGCTGCTGACTGAGGCCCAGCATGTCATGGAGAACGAGAACCTGTGCGTCAGTTCCGGCGCCCGCCCCGATGCCAATAACGGGAATGTCCAGCTTTGAGCTTATATCGGCCGCGAGGTGGGCGGGAATGCATTCGAGAACCAGCAAACTGGCCCCGGCGTCCTGAATCTCCACCGCATCTGCGAGGATGGATCGCGCTTCTTTCGGCGTTCTTCCCTGCACCCGATAACCGCCAAACACGTTCACCGATTGCGGGGTCAGTCCAAGGTGCGCACAGACAGGGATGCCACGTTCCACGAGGCAGTGAATACTCTCACTCAGCCATACCCCGCCTTCCAGCTTGACCATTTGCGCACCTGCCTGCATCAGCAGCATGCCTGACTCGAGGGCTTTCTCTGTGGTGTCGTAACTCATAAAAGGCATATCAGCGACAACAAGGGAGTGCGGACGGCCACGGCAGACGCAGCGCGTGTGGTAAGCCATGTCCTCGATGGTTACGGGAATGGTGGTGTCGTGTCCCTGCAAGACCATACCGAGAGAGTCACCCACGAGGATGGTCTCTGCGCCCGCGTCGCTGATGAGGCGGGAGAAGGTGGCGTCATATGCCGTCATCATGACGAACTTCTCTCGTTCAGCTTTCATGGCATTGAGCGTGCCGATGGTTACCCGTCTACTCATCTACGCTACCCGGTTGGTAAGTTGTCATTACGGTCATGTCTGGATGTGCAAGGTTAACCGAAGAAGGTGGGGTTGAAATAGTGACGCCCACTACGAATGTCCAGCAGATAGTCTACCAGTTGAGCAAAATCGTGATCACCACGGGATAAGTCCATCTCGTTGGCGTTGACGATCAGTAGCGGTGCGGCGTCGTAGTAGAGGAAAAATTCGCTGTAAGCTTCGTTAATTTGCTCAAGATAGCCTCCGTCGATATGGCGCTCACTGTCGATGCCTCTTGCCAGAATGCGTTCCATGAGGCGGTCAGGCGTTGCCTGAAGGTAGATGACAAGATCAGGGACTGGAGCATCGATGGTCAGTTGACGAAATACCTTCTCGTAGAGCGTATATTCATCAGGATCGAGGTTGATCCGTGCGAATAGGGGATCCTTGTCGATGAGAAAATCAGATACCCGCACGGGCTCAAAAATATCACTCTGCCGAAGATCCGCAATTTTTTGGCTGCGCTGGAAAAGAAAGAAGAGTTGGGTCGCGAGCGCCGCTTCCTTACGATTCTGGTAAAAGCGATCGAGGAAGGGGTTTTCATGGGCGTCCTCCAGCAGAATCTGATAATTGAAGGATTCCGCCAGGCGTCGCGCCAATGTAGTTTTGCCCACGCCAATTGGCCCTTCAACCGCGATGTATCCCGGTAGCGCCCGCCCTCTCAGATCGAGATTGGCCGGTTCAAAAGTATCCGGCTGGTTGGCGTTCAAGGCGCAATCCCGAGACTGTCGACCGTCGGAAGTTGGATGTCACGCTTCATCAGAGACCCAGTGGTACAGCCAGCCAGCAATGTACCAATATCCACACCATTGGGCATCACATATTCGCTGCCCACGAGGTCGGAGAGTGGGCTAAGCACAAAGTCCCGGATGTAGAGGCCCGGGTGCGGGAGCGTCAGGCGGTCACTTTGAATCCGGCTGTCCCCGAAAAGCAGCAGATCGAGGTCAATACAGCGTTCTCCCCAGCGTCGGTGCCGTACCCTGCCCATGCTTTCTTCAATGGCCAGGAGTGCGCCCAGTAAACTCTCGGGCGTCTGGGTCGTCTGTAGGCGCACGCAGGCATTCAGGTACCAGGGCTGGTCGGGAGGGCCCATGGGAGGGGATTCATAGACTGCAGACAGCGCCACCAATTGGGTATTCGGTAAAGCTGCCAACCTGTGGCAGGCCGTGTCCAACTGCTTTCCGGGATCTTCTATATTGGACCCCAGGCCCACAAATGCTTCGATCAAGGATTTCGGTTCCGTCGCGGCCTGCGCCGTCGTGGCGGACGATCATCAGGCTTTGGCGGAGCGGAACCCACCAAATCGGGATATTTTTTCTGTTCCTGCTCCCAGAATGCTCCGATGCCATCGAGGGGCTCCGGTGAATCAGCGCGCAGCAAAAGCAGGTCATAAGCTGCCCGGAAA
>JAKMEU010000315.1 GCA_022425845.1 Luminiphilus sp.
GGGATAGATATCCCCGGCTACCAAAGGTTCCAGCCAGGCGCGGCGGTGTTCTTCGCTGCCATAGCGATGCAGCATGATGGAATCCTGCATGGAAATTGAGCCTACCGCCATTTGCCCGAAATAGGACCGCCCAATAATTTCATTGAGTTGGGCGAAGGCCATGAAGGGCAGTCCGCCGCCGCCAAGTTCCAGCGGATGCCCAAGTGCCCATAGGCCCGCTGTCTTCGCCTTGCTCTTGAGATCTGCCATAACGCTGCCCGTGTCGTCACTGAGCAGGCTTGCTTCCCTTGGAATCACCTCCTCGTCGATGAAGGCCTTCATACGTGCTTTCAGTTCGGCAAGTTGCTCGGTGGAATCGCTCCCGGCGCTGCTTGGGATCATGGGCCGTCTCCTTGTTAAGTAGGGCAGGGCTTAACCTGACGTCGCCCTGTTGTTGTATGGGTTTTGATTGTTCAGCCTTGCGCCCAGCGATATAAAGGCCATCCTGCGATCAACGCCACCGCAAATACCCCAACTTGGGCCGGAAAAGAAAAGGCAGAATAAAGCAGGGTCCAGCCGGTGATAGCAAGAAAGATGATGGCGGGCAATGGGAACAGTGGCATTCGATAAAGTTGCGCATCGGCTTCCGACACTTGCCTTCGGCGACTGATAAACAGTGCCATGACGGTGACGAATGTGTTGGCCGCCATCAACAGGCCCGCAAAGATGAGTATTTGCTCGAAAGTCGATGACCATAAAAACAACAGTGCCACGCCGCCCATAAATACGATTGCATTTCTCGGCAGGCCATCCTCACTCAAGCGGCCCAGCCAGCTGAATTTGGGATAATCCCCGCCAACACGCATCAGGGCCCGGGGCCCGGCAAGAATCATGGCGCTCACAGTGGACAACAGTATGCCGGCGAGCGTCAGTGCCACCAGCGTGGCCCCTGTATCTCCCAGGAGATAACCGGCAACGACGTAGCCGATTTCTACTTCGCCACGCAATGCCTCGAGCGGCGCTGAAATGAGGAAAACGTAATTGAGCGCCAGATAAAGCAGTGTCACGAAGCCACAGCCTGTAAGTAATACCCGAGGCAGATGTCGGCGTGGGTTCTCCATCTCTCCCAAAATATAGGTGGCCGCATTCCAGCCCGAATAGGCATAGGTCACATAGATGAGTGCGACGGCGGTGTCACTGTTAAAGAAACTGCCAGGAGAGGGCATCGAAGCCGTGTGTACTTGTTGCGTGAAGCCTGGTTGATAGGCGAGGGCGAGTGCGATAAACCCGACGATGAGCAGTAGCTTCAGCAGCGTAAGGAGGACCTGGCCCGCACCACTTTCCCGCCGCGTGCGGGTGTGGATCAGCACGAGGGCAACGATCAATAAAGAGGCAGTCCATTGCGGATTGATAGGAACAAACGCTGCCTGCAGGTAATTACCAAAGGTCAGCGCGGCCAGTGCGACGGGCGCGGCAAAACCCACGGTTGCCGAGACACAGCCGGAAACAAAACCGGCATAGGGATGAACCAACTCGCTGAGGAAGTGGTACTCCCCCCCGGACTCGGGATGCCGAACGCCGAGTTCCGCGTAACACAGGGCACCGGAAAGCGCGCATAGGCCGCCAAGAGCCCAAAGCAATAAAATCAGTCGCGTGTCTGATAGCGCAAGCAACTGGAAACCCAGGCTGGTAAACACGCCGGTTCCCACCATGTTGGCAACTACAATGGCAAACGCGACTCTAGGGGCATAAAAATTCACCGAGCGTTTTCCCATTCAGGGGCGTGCAGTGGTGACAAAAACCTCATCGAACCTATCCTGTAGTGGCTGACTCATGGCGCTGGTTCAGCGGCGATAGTGTCACGCCCGGTGGGAGTTCGCCATATTGGAATCCGCAGGGAAGCCTTAATGAATCGCCTGTGCTCCTGTTACCCTGTCTAATCTGAATCGTGTTCACCTTCATCATGCGTATAGCCATCCTCTATAACCGCGACCTGTACAGCAATGAGGCCCTGAATTTGCTTCTGCCCACGCTTGGAGCGCATCAGGTGAAGCTTTTCTTCTCCAGTCGCGTGGGGCACAAGGCGCCCCGAGATCCGCGTCTTGTGCATCTCGCCTTTGTTGAACAAACGCTGTTTAACGACTATCTGTTTCCTCTCATCGAGCGCCTTGATAGCGCGGGCTCGAGGCTGACGTTCAACCAGCTTGCCGCACGGTTTTCCGATGGCAGTCCGGCCTTGATCGACACGCACTCTGAAGTGGGGCATGCCGTATTGGGCGCGTTTCGGCCAGACCTCATTGTCAGCATTCGTTTTGGGCAGATTCTGGGTCGCGAGGTGCTGGACCTGCCGTCATTGGGGACGCTCAATCTTCACAGTGGACTGCTGCCCCAGTATCGAGGCGTTATGGCAACTTTCTGGTCGCTACTTCACGGTGCAGCGCAGCTGGGAACCACAGTCCACTGGATAGATAGCGAAGCAATTGATGCCGGTCCTTTGCTTGCCACCACACTGCAGGCGCGAGACCACGAACAATCCTATCTTCAGCAAACGCTGTCGTTGTATCGCGATGGTGTAGCAGCCCTGTTATCTGTCATTGATTTGCTGGCACGCGGCGATGTTCCGCAGCCGATCACAGGCGAGGGTAGCGCTGCCTATTTTTCCTTTCCGACGGCACAGCAACTGGATGAATTTGAGGATCGGTGTGGCCCCCTGTTTACACCCGAGGGTGTGCAGGACGCCATGGCCACCTTCTTCGCGAAACCGAAGGACGTTGACATAAGTTGACCTTATCTAAGGACGTTTTAAGGGCGAAGATTAACGGTTTGTCGCCGCTTTCTCGCATTGTGTCGGACACTGTTAAAGCGCGTCGTGGACGGGTACGCCGACAGCCCAATATGGCCAGAATAGAGCATGGCGATACTGAAAGATTTAGGGTAAAAACGAAGCAAGTAATTTAACTTCTGGCTGCTGGCAATGAATTGGTTTAAGCAACTCCTTTCGGACGGACAGGTCAAGGACGGTCCGGGGGACGGGTATGCCGAATCCCAGGGGATGAGCAGTGAGCACCGACGTGTCATTGAGATGCTGGTGCTGTTATGCACCGGTAATTACCAAAATATGGTCAGCAATACCGAGCTGGGGGCGGCCTGGAAGGGAACGTTTGATCGCATCGAGGACACCAGCATTTTTGTTCTGGTGGAGTTGAATGAAGTGGAAGCGCTCCTGGATCCGGGGTCTTTTTGTACCGTTTCTTTCACTTATGACAAACGCAGCCAGGTATTCCTGACGACGGTAAAACGCTCTGGATTGCTGGAGGATGGGCGTCTCGAGATTGAGCTTTTCGTTCCGGATGCCGTTCACGCCGCCGGAAGACGGGAGCTGTACCGTGTTCCCCTTCTTCTGGACATACCGATCACGGCTGAGGTGTCGAACCCATCGGGTGATGTTTTTCCAGCGAGGGTTCAGGACATCAATACCAGCGGTGTCCGTGTCAAAATTGATGAGGCCCATCTCAATCTGGTCAATATTGGTGAGCAGATTGAACTGACACTCAATCTGGGCGATCTCAGCACCCGTCGCGCGGCTGATCTGCGTCACAAGGATTTGCGCAACAGTGCCCTGGGGCTGCACTTTCTGGAAACCGCCGACACCGTAGCGCAGCAGCAGATGCGGCTTATCGTAAGAGAGGCGGAGCGATGCTACCTGCTGCGAATTAACCGCATGGATTGACGGTGTTGCTTCCGGGTCGGTCAGGGGCGTCCCTGTTGCGGGCTAAGAAGGATTGTCATTGTCGCGCTTATCGTCGCGCCTATTGTCGTAAACGATGTCGCCCCCAACCAGTACCAAACCTACGGTCGTATTCAGGAGATCCGATTCGGGTACCGTGAGTATGTCCTGCGAGAGTATGGTGAGGTCCGCGTACTTTCCTGTCTCCACCGACCCCTTTTCGCTCTCTTCAAAGGCGGCGAATGCACCTGCCATGGTCATGGCATAAAGCGTCTCTTCGCGCGTCATTTTCTGCCCGGGTTCATACCCCTGTGGGGGCAATCCTGACAGCTGCTTACGCGTCACTGCGGCATAGAAGTTGGCGAGGGGGTCGACAGGTTCTACCGGGGCGTCGGTCCCCGAAGCCACCGTGATCCCAAGATCCAGCAGTTTGCGCCACATATACGCACCTTCCTCGATTCGCTCCTTCCCGAGACGTTCAATAGCCCAGGGTCTATCTGAGCTCAGGTGAATGGGTTGCATGGAGGCGATGATGCCGTATTGAGCGAAAATCGCCGGATCGGCCGTCGTGAGATGCTGTGCATGTTCGATGCGAAAACGCGCCTCGGTATTGTCACCAAGGTTCTCGGCGAATACCTGCAGCACTTCGGAGTTGGCCCGGTCACCAATCGCATGGACATTGATCTGCCAGTTTTCCATCCGTGTACGTGCAATGAGTTTGGTGAGGTCTTCCATGCTGTAGGTCGAAACGCCTCGAGTTTCGAGTGCATCGCTGTAGGGTTGATGAAGCCAGGCAGTACGGGAGCCCAGTGCGCCGTCTGCCTGAATCTTGATCGATCGCACGGTTAGTCGCTCCCGTTCAGTTGCCAGGCGGTGCCCCCGGGGCAACCACTCGGCGAGGGCGTCGGCATCGGTGCCATCGATCATGGAATACAACCGCAATTTGAGATCGCCGCGCTCAGCGAGGGTGCGTTGGGCTTCAAGGTCTGTGCCGGTCACACCCGCGTCATGGGCAGACGTAATGCCCAGGGCGAGAATGTGGTCCTGAGCGGCCTTCAGATAGTCGATCGCAGCCTGCAGGTCATACCGTGCCAGAGGCGCCGCCAGTTGAATGGCGGTTTCATGCAGGATGCCGGTGGGTTGGCCTCCCGCATCGATGACAATGACGCCACCTTCCGGTGGCTGCGACTCTGAGTTGATGCCCAGCATCGCCATGGCCCGGGCATTGATCAGTATGGAATGGCCGTTGGCATGCTCCAGCAGCACCGGATGATCGGGCACCGCAGCTGATAGTTCGGTATGCGTTGGAAAGCCCTCTACCCGCCCGTCGGGCTGCACCCGCCATTTGCTCTGGTGCCAGCCCCTGCCGATCACCAGTTCTCCTGTGGGTGTTGTAGCTGCGCGCTGTTGCACCGCCGCTAGAATGTCTGAGTAACTGCTGGCCTGAGTGAGGTCAACACTCTTCAGGGCGCTCCCTATTCCTGCGACATGCAGGTGTGCGTCGATAAAGCCCGGATAGGCCACATGATGGCCCAGCTCCACAATGTGGGTATCGGGGCCTGCCATGGCCACTATGTCACTTCGGCTGCCAACGGCACTAAAGCGACCATCCTCGATCGCCACGGCCTCAACAACGGGGCTTTCATCATTGACGGTGTAGATTTTCCCGACAAGGATGCGGTCCGGTGCCGACAGTGCGGTGGCCGAGAAAAAAATACCCCACAGGACAGAAAGCCATGGGCCGCTGCACTGGGGTCGGTGTAGATCGGTTCTTGCCATGACGTTCTCCGGATTTAATTTCCAATTACAAAAACGAGGGTTCAGCGAACCGTGATACGGCACGGCACCTGCCCGCTATTGTACTGCTGGAGTGCGCTGTTGAACGCATCGTCGCCTTCCAGCGAGGGTGAAGCCAGGCTGGAAGCGTAACGGAAAACCGCTATGTGCTGCCGCTGTTGGTGTTCGGTTGTGCCGAACGATCGCTGCACAGCGTCACGAGCATCAGATAACCCGAGCGCGTTCGAGCTTCTACTTGCTGAATCATGGCGCTCCCAACAAAATCGATTTTCCAGCTTACCGTATTAAAAACTCCGAAGAGAGGGTGCCTGAAAAGACTTCCTGGGATTTTTGGGCCGCTGTAAATCAGAATCGATAGGTGACACCCAGTCGGGCGTTGAGGGGTGCACCCACGGTAATGTTGTTGTCATTGTGGGCGGCGGAAAAGTAGTCCTCATCGAGTAGGTTTTCTACGTTGAGTTGCAGCGACAGGGCGGGAGATGCCTCGTAATAAAGTGCTGCGTCAATCCGGGTGTAGTCGGGGAGGAGCACGCTGTTGGAAAGACTGGCGTACTGTTCGGACTGATAGATCAGCCCCAGTCCGGCTCGCCATTTAGGGGTCAGTTGGGCATCGCCCCACAAAGCGACCTTGTGACGGGGTAATTGAGCCAGTTCACGATTGGCAGCATTTCCAGCTATGAACCTGCCCAGCTCCTCGCCGTCGAGATGAGTGTAGTTAGCATGCAGGGTGATGGCATCGGTAATGGGCCCACTGAGTTCCAGTTCGAGGCCCCGGGTCTCCGTTCCTGTCAAAACACTGCGTTCCGGGTTGGCGGGATCTACCGCAGTTCCATTATCCCGGGTGATTTCAAAGACTGCGAGACCCAGGGTAGTGGCCTCCTTTAAAGCCCATTTGAAGCCCAATTCAGTATTTTCAAAGGCTTCCGGCTCGAGAGCAGCGGTGGTGGGGGTGAGCTTCAGGAATTGATCACCCGAGCGGGGCAGGAACGATTCGCTGTAGTTGAAATAGAAGCTGAGTGCCTGTGTGGGCTTCCAGATCACACCGGCCCTAGGTGACACCTCGGTATCCTGCCGGGTCAGGCGGCCGTTATTGCCGTCCCCGTTGCCGTCAGCTATTTCAATAAAATCCAGCACGTCGATGTCGAAGCGGTCCACCCGTGCACCCGCGACAACAATCCAGTTTTCGCTTAACTGGATTTCGTCTTGTACGAATACTGACGTGAATGTCACTTCAGATGAGGTGGCCCTGCTGGGGTCGGTCAGGCGATACCCGGGTATGGCCAGGGGATCGGAAAACGCAAAGGTCACCTGATCATCGGCGCTATCGAAGAAGAAAGCGTCGCGCCGACTGTTCTCGGTGTCCTGTCGACCGTACTCACCGCCGGCCAGCAGCGTGTGGGAGACCCCAAGTGCGTTGAAATCGCCGACCAGATTAACCTGGACAATGCCATTGTCACGCTGGGTGGCGTCCGCATACCCATCCAGCGTTACGGTAGTGGCTGCGTCGTCAAAGCGCACCGGATACAGGTTGGCATAGGCTTTATCGTATTCGGCATATTGCAGGGTCGTATCAAGGGTCCATTGGTCATTCAGCCGTCGTTCGCCCCGCAGACGGAAAATATCCGCGTCCAGCGTGGTGTTGTTGAAATCAGGATCCCCAAAAAACGTTTCGTCGAGACCCGACAGAGGTGCTCCGGCCAAAGAGGGTACGCCGCGATCCACGACACGGTCATCACGGAGGGTTTCCCAGGAGGCTGTCAGGCGGGTTCGATCATCAATGAGCAGTGTGTAGGTGGGATTGAGGGCCCAGCGATCGCCATCCTTGTAATCCCGGTGGTTGTCGATGGTTTCCAGCATGGCGCTGACTCGTACGGCCTGTCGGTCGTCGATGGCCAGGTTGCTGTCCACAGTGGCGAGAGAGGCGCCGAACGTGTCCAGTCCGGCTTGCAGGCTGGTGAAGCTATTCTGCACATCAGCGACTTTGGTCACCCGATTAACGACGCCGCCACCGCCGCCGCGACCAAAGAGTAGGGCGTTTGACCCCCGGAGAATCTCAACACGCTCAAGGTTATACAGGGGGCGAAAATACTGGACATCATCCCGAAGCCCATCAACGAAGAAATCGGCCGTGGTGTTCTGTCCCCGGATAGTGATCTGGTCGCGGTGGTCCTCACCCTGGCCCAAACTTATACCCGGGCTGTACTGCAATACTTCGGTTAAAGCCGTCATGGCCTGATCATTGATTTGCTCAGCGCCATAGACCGATATCGATTGGGGCACATCAAGGAGCAGGGTAGGGGTTTTGGTCCCCGACGCTTTTCGCTGGCCAAAAAAGGCGCCCCGGACCACAACGTGCTCCATCAGACCGGCTTCCGCCTCTTCGGCCGCGGTGCCAGCGGAACTCCCAAAAAACAGCAGCACGGCGACAAGCCCGCCGAACTGCCATGGGTGAGCGATGAATCTTTTGGGATACAGCGTTGTTATCACGGGCCCTGAGCCTTTTTTCATACGTGAGGCTGGAGTTTACGCAGCGAAAAAGAAAAGTAAAGCGAAATGATAACGATTATCGTTAAGATTAAAAAGTAAGTGCGGTGATGGAATGCAGCTCACGGATTGCGAGGGCAGGCCTTAATTCGAATGCGCAGTGCCTATCGCGCACCGCTCCCGGCGGAATAGCCGTTTCGCAGGGCGTCAGCAATTTTCCCAAGTCCCTCGGTGACCTCGGACTCGGACCCGGCGTAATTCACCCGAATGCATTCGTCTCTGTGTTGCCAGTCATCGAAACCCTGAGGATAAAACGGACGGCTGGGCAGGACAAAGACACCGCTGGCCATGAGTTCTTGATAGAGCTCTGTCGTGGTGATGGGGAGGCCTTCAAACCACAGCCACAGAAACAGCGCACCCTCAGGCTTGTGGACCCGCACGGGGAGGTCGGCCATGGCGTGCTCAATGACCTGAAGCGCATGGTCGCGCTTGCGAATGTAAAAGGGGCGGACAACGTTGTCACAAATGGACTGAAGTTGATCCTGTTGCACGAGGGGGGTCAGCAGACTGGGTCCAAAGCGACTGGGAGCGAGGCTGTTGATGGCATTACTGTTCCGAATCAGCTCGATCACTTCG
Source organism: Luminiphilus sp. (assembly GCA_022425845.1). Classification (GTDB taxonomy): domain Bacteria; phylum Pseudomonadota; class Gammaproteobacteria; order Pseudomonadales; family Halieaceae; genus Luminiphilus. The sequence goes on from JAKMEU010000315.1 coordinate 8,624, forward strand.
GGGGCCGCTACCACGATGCCGGTTCGAATGCCCGGGAGACCCAGCTTGGACAAGCTAAGCAGCAGGATGGTGTTGTCATCCCAGAAGGGTGTGGCCTCAGTGAAGATCATGCCTGGGAACGGCAGCCCGTAGGCGCCGTCCACGATCAGTGGAATGCCGGCTGATCGACAGGCGCTTCGGAGTTGAGCCATCTCGGCATCGGTGATGACATTGCCCGTGGGGTTGGTGGGCCGGGATACGCAGACTGCACCGTAGCGGTCGCCGAGATCCAGCCCGTCAAAATCGACCCGGTACTTGAATTGGCGCCTGGGCAGCAGATCGATCTCCGGGCGCCGACCCTCAAAGATGGGCTGCTCGGCCAGTCCCACATCGAAATAGCCCACGTACTCGGGGGTCAGGGGCAGCAGCACCTGTTTGTGGTGGCCATCGGAAAAAGTCCCGGAAAAGCTGTTGAATAACAGGCCGAAACTGCTCTGGCTGCCATTGGTGATGGCAATGTTGTCAGCGCTGACGCTCCAGCCGTACGTCGCCCTGAGCATGTCGGCGAGGGCCTCCCGAAATGCGAGGTTACCGCCGGGGGCGTCGTATTCACCGATCATCCGACCAAAGGCGATGCTGTCCTGGGTAAGATCGGCCACAGCCTCCCGAAGCAGGGTTTCAACTTCGGGAATGTGTGCCGGGTTACCGCCGCCCAGCTGGCAGATGGGCCCCTCGGCGGTGGTGGCCTTGCCGAGGTCTTCCATGAGTTGCACGGTGCCGGTGTTCTGTCGGTAACGGTCAGCGAAACTTGAAAAGCGCATGCAGGTATCAGGGGCTTGTGACACCCTCCGGTGGATAGCTGGTGCCTGCCAGTTTGGCATAAAACGTCATGCGCGGGTGGCAGTAGCCCCTGTCCCACTTTCTGGGGAGGAGCGACTTGGGGCTTTCCTGACGGCCCTGTCCTGACCAGCCATCCTCGCGTTAGCCACTCGAGTGTCCCCGAAGGTCGGCAGGCTTTACGCCCTTGGGCGGGGCGGTTGTTGCCAACGCCCGAAGAGCCATCAGGGAAAGCAGCGCCCACTGGATCAAAGACCAGAGTGGGTGCAGGGGTACGGGTACCGGGCTGCTTGTGGGCGGCGGGCTCGCAACGACACTGAGCACCGTAACGGGATCATCGATGACGCCTGGGGTTGGGTTGGCGTCAAAGGGGCCGTTATCGCGCAGGGAGTACCGAACGGATCTATCGTTGATTGTTGCCGATGCCATATCAACCGGTTCAGCGCCGTCCCCCACTTTGCAGACCAAGCCGTCCACTGGCAGTGCGTGGCCAAAATTGACCTCGACCTCAACACTCTCAAGGGCGATGGCATCGCACCCTTCCAGTAAAAAACTGGCCTGGCGTCCAATGCTCTCCATGCCATCGGGTGCCTCGTAGGGAGAGAGCAGCGACCTACTTGCGTCCAGTGAGCAGGTCGACAGGGGGTTGGAGGGAAAGGTTTCAATATAAGCCTCAGTTCCCAGCTCAATTTTGGTGACCGCAAGGGGGTAGGGGTCTTCGGTGTCGCTGCTACCGTCACCGTCGCAGTCAATAAGCAGGGCACAGTGTCCGGCTGGCTCCTCGGCATCTGGCAACCCGTCATTATCGTCATCCCCATCGCAGATATCGGGAACACCGTCTGAGTCGGTATCCAACAGACCAGGATCGTAGGGCGGGGAGCAGTCGTCGCTCTCGCTTTCGGCCGAACCGGTGATATCGGCGGTTCCGCCGGTATATCCGGTCCGAGCGGTGGTGACGGTTACGGTAGCGCTTTGCTCGGGTGTCAGCCCCGTGACGGTGATCAGGCCCGAGCCATTGATGGTGACTGATCCGGCGCTGGTGGTTACCGCCCAGGTGTAGTCGGCATCATGGTTGCCCACCTGCACCGTGAAGCCATCGGCTGTTGCAACCGGCGTGGCGAAGGTGGGGGTCAGTGCGTTACCGGTGGTCGCCGAACCGGTGATGTCGGCGGTGCCGCCGGTGTATCCGGTCCGAGCGGTGGTGACGGTTACGGTAGCCGCTTGCTCAGGTGTAAGACCGGTGACCGTGATTAGGCCAGTGCCATTGATCGTGACTGATCCTGCGCTAGTGGTCACTGCCCAGCTGTAGTCACTATCGTGGTTGCCCACCTGCACCGTGAAGCCAT
>JAKMEU010000320.1 GCA_022425845.1 Luminiphilus sp.
GATGCGGCCCGCGCTGCGGCTGCCCTGGCACCCGAGGAGGCGGGGGTGGCCCGCGAGTTGGCTACAGCGCTGATGGCTGCTGGCGCCGATTACGATGAAGCGACGCAGATCCTGGAGCGCCTTCTGGCGCGCTACCCCGAAGATCAGGGGCTATGGGCATTGTTCACCACGGCCCTGCGCTATACGGGCGATTGGGAGCGCTATCAAACGTTGGTGGATTACGATCGCTGGGTACAGGTCAGGCGGGTGGAGCCTGCACCGGGCTTTGCTGATCGGGAGGCCTTTGTGATCTATCTCCGCGAGCAGTTCGATGCCCTACACACGACCCAACGCCATCCCGTTGAGCAGTCAGCCGTCAACGGTACCCAGACCCTGGATGATCTGTTCAGTCGTCGGCACGAGGCCATATCCCTGCTTAAAACGGCGCTGGGAGATGAAGTCAGTAGCGTCATCAGGTCGTTCCCTGCGTCTGAAGAGCATCCGCTGCTGTCCCGAAATCGGGGTGGCCTGCGTTTTTCGGATTCCTGGTCCATAAAACTTCGGCAGCGCGGGTACCACAAAAACCACTTTCACTCGCAGGGGTGGCTGTCCAGTGCCTTCTACCTTCGGGTTCCTGACTCGATCAACTTTCACAGCGCTGAAGGGTGGATCAAGTTAGGGGAACCGGGCTTCAGGGCACGTGAGCCCCTGCCAGCGGAGTACTGGATTCGACCACAGGAGGGTACGTTGGTGGTGTTCCCATCCTATCTCTGGCACGGCACGGAACCGTTACGGGAGGCGCGGGAACGGATGTCGGTTGGGTACGACATCCTGCCCGATTCCCCGTGAGGCGGAGGCAGTGACCTCCTGATCAGGAAATTCGGCGATCAATGCCTGCCCAGTAGGGCTCGCGCAGCTCTGTTTTAAGAATCTTCCCTGAGGGGTTTCGCGGCAACGCGTCCACGCATTCGAGCCGGCGAGGAATTTTATAGCCCGCCAGCTTGTCCCGACAGAAAGCGATCATCCCCTCTGCATCGATACTGTGCTCAGGTTTCATCGCGAAGATGGCGAGCAGGGCTTCGCCGTAGGTCTCGTCGGGTACACCAATGACAGCGACTTCAACGACGCCCGGGATTCCCGAGAGCACATTCTCCACCTCAACCGGGTAGATATTTTCACCGCCGCTGACCACCATGTCCTTGATTCGGTCGCGAAGAAACAGGTAGCCGTCGTCATCCATAAAACCCGCATCGCCGGTGAGCACCCACCCCTCTTTGATGGTGTTTGCCGTCGCTTCATCGCGGTTGTAGTAGCCCAGCATATTGCTGGCCGAGCGCAGACAGATTTCCCCGGTCTGGTTGGCGCCCAGGGCAGTCCCATTCTCATCAATGATTTTCACTTCGTTTCCCGGGCAGGGTTTTCCGCAGGAGGTCAGCAGGTGGGACGCTCCCTCAACGGCGCGCAGGTGGTCTTCGGGTGACAGTGCGACCACGGTGCCCGATGTTTCAGTCATGCCGTATACCTGGCTGAAACGGCAACCAAACACCGACAGGGCTTCCTCCAGGAGCGTGGCGCTGATGGGCGAGGCGCCATAGGCGATGATTTCCAGTGAGCTGAAATCATAATCCCGAACATTGGGTACCAGTTTGACAATGGCCTGAATCATGGCCGGTACCATGAACATGGATGTGACCCGGTGTTCCTGAATGGCCTCAACCACGCGCAGTGGGTCAAAGCTTTCGTGCATGATGTTGTGGCAGCCGTGGGCCAGTCCAATATAGGTCACGCCTGTGCCACCGATGTGAAACAGGGGAGCTACGATGAGATTGACGGTGTCAGCGTTATACAGCCCGTCGTTGCTCAGGCCCATCATCTGGGTCAGGGACAACACATTTCGGTGGCTGAGTACCGCGCCTTTGGGCTTGCCTGTGGTGCCACTGGTATAGAGCTGCAGGGCAGGGGATCTCTCATCCACATACGCACCGTGGGTGTAGGGTTCGACATCCTGCGACATGACCTGAGCCAGTGGTCGATAGACCGACTCCCGATCCGCAATCAGGCGCGTGGCTTTATCTCGAAGCGCGATGGTCTGATCGACGATGTCGTTAATGCTGTCATCAGTAACAAACAGCAGGTCTATCTCGGCATCGTCCAGAATAAAAGCCAGCTCGGCAGGGGCGAGGCGAAAATTCACTGAAACCGTCACAGCGCCGACGCGGCTCGCCCCCAGCAATACCGCGAAATGGGCGGCTGAGTTGAGCCCCAGCACGCCCACGCGCTCTTCGGGTTTAACGCCCGCTTCCAGCAACAGGTGGGCTACGGCATGGGAGCGGCTGACGAGCGTGGCGTAATCCCAATGATGGTCATGGGCGGCCAGTGCCCCATGGGTAGGGCGGCGCTGGGCATGGTAGTCGACGGGTTGGTGCAGCAGCATAGTAGATCTCCCCAACTGGGATCCTTGAAAGGTGGCGGAAAAATACCCATCGGTGAATGCCGAACAGTAGGTATTTGACACGATTTATTCAAGTTAAGGATTGCGATCTACTGTTATTAGCCCCGGGTTTTCCTGACATGTGTCCGTGCCAACCGTATTTGATTCAATAAAAAAAGCACCCCGAGGGTGCTTTTTTGGTTCCGACTGTATACGTCACAGTGTCGGGTCAGCATCGTCGAAGACGAAGATTGTGTCGTTTGAGCAATCTAAACCAACGTCTGGTGGGGGATTGCCTTCATTGGCCACGCAGGCTGTACCGTTATATAGGTTGGTGGAGTCAGTAGGCCAAGATTTGACGCCCGTGGTAGCGTCCCTGGTTCCGTTATTATTCCAGTCGACGAAAAATTCCCCTTCGGTGTAATTACCATCACCATTTTCATCAAGGAAGGGCTCACCACGCTCATCAAAAACATCGTTTACAGAGAAATAACCGTCTGAGTCGTCGTCGTCGAATTTCTCCTCACCCACTGCGTAAGCTAATACTCTGGCCCTCGTTACGCCATCTGGGCAAATTGTAGCGGACGTCATATTCTCGGGAACAACCCACGTGACC
>JAKMEU010000322.1 GCA_022425845.1 Luminiphilus sp.
CGATTGCCCTGATTACAGAAGCGGCAACCGTGGAGCGTTGAAAGTCGCAGTCTCAGGAGCTCTTTGAAGGGTTGAGCCACTGTACCGCCGCGAAAAACTTCTCCGTAAAAAGAGCCCACATACCAACGATACAGATCCGGGTGATTGGCGAAGACCTCAAAGAATGTGGCGTCCCCGCGAAGCGTCATCGAAGCTTCCCACGCCGAGGCAATGTCCTCCGGCATTTCAGAGGTATCGATTCGCTTGAGTATAAAAAGTATAAATGGGGTGTCGAGATGAACTGGTCGTCGAGAAAGTGGTCGTGGAGGTATGAGATCATGGATGTAGGCTCAGGCCTTGCCAGCTGTTGGTACTCGCTTTGGTGGTCCTGTAGATTTTTAGCTGATCTTCGAAACGTGGCACCGAACAACGCTGTACCTACGTATTTCTCAGTAGCTTCGTTGCTGATTGCCAGCAAGCCGATCAAACGATCGTGGTGTCTTCAGCATTGCAATGGGAGCAGTCGGAAAGCTATGCCCTGACCCGTTGTGACGGGTCAGGACATAGAACTTTTGATCAGAAAGGTCAGTCGACTGCAATGACCACTTTGTTGATCTTGCCGGTGAACCGGGTTTCGGCCGGGCCTACGCCTATGTCGTCGGCAACCGGTGTCTGATTATCAAGACCCACGTCTGCCGTCTCATCGGCGGAAAAAATGAGCGGCTGGGTCCGTCCAATTCGACCGGAGGCAACCACCTCGCCGTCCACTGAGATCGTAGCGTCGCCGCCTTTACCCAGCCCGCCGCCATCGTAGGTAAATGCCATCTCAATGGTGGTAGGTCCTGCCGACAACGCTTTTTCGCTCGCTACGGTAAAGCGCTCGAGTCCGAGGAAGTTGTAGGTATAAATGGGTCGCCCATCTTTCATGTACAGCGACCATCCACCGAATCTGCCACCCTGGGTCAGGATTACGCCCGTGGCGCCTTCGTCGAGCTCTACCTCAGCGGTAATGGTCTTGGAGGTGTTCTTGGAGTTGAGGAATGTGTTCTCCAGGATGCCGTTCATGCCGTCGTACAGGGTCAGCGACTTGCGGCCGCCCAGCAAATCTGGCCGTCCCGCAATGGCGGGATTAACCCGTTCTACAGAGCGGTCGTCGATGGGCAGTACGTTGTATTTTTCCGCCTCCTCCATGAACTTGGCCTCCATGGCGGCGACCCGCTCGGGGTACTGATCTGCCAGGTTGTTGACCAGACTGAAGTCTTCTCGGGCGTTGTAAAGTTCCCAGACATCGTCCTGCAGCGGCTTCTGCTTACCGGTTTGCCATGGCGCTCGATGCAATACCCGTGCAAACCACCCGTCCTGGTAGAGCGCGCGGTTGCCGAACATCTCAAAGTACTGAACCGTGTGCCGCTCCGGCGCGTCGGCGTCATTCAGGCTGAACATGAGACTGGTGCCTGCCATCGGCTCCTGAACCGTGCCGTTAACGCTGGTGGGTTCGGGCAGGCTGGCTGCTTCGAGGATCGTCGGCGCAATATCAACGACGTGTGAGAACTGACCGCGAATCTCGCCCTCACTCTCGATGGCGTCGGGCCAGTGGATCACCATGCCGTTGCGGGTTCCGCCGAAGTCCGATGCCACCTGCTTGGTCCACTTGAAGGGCGCATCAAAGGCGACGGCCCAGCCCGCGGACATATGGGGGAAGGTGTATTCGCCACCCCACTCGTCAAGGCGCGGCAGCAAATCCTCTACCTTCTCAACCACCTGGTTGAAGTAGGTCATTTCGTTGTACATGCCGATAAAGCCGCCTTCGGCACTGGTGCCGTTATCACCGGCGATATAAATAATCAGGGTGTTATCCAGTTCACCGATGTCTTCGATGGCATCCACCAATCGGCCCACGTTGACGTCGGTGTGCTCCATGAATCCGGCGAACACCTCAGCCTGGCGGGCAAAAAGCTTACGATGGTCTTCAGGGAGATCGTCCCAGGCACTGAGGTCTTCCGGACGATCGGCCAACTGGGTGGTCTCGGGAATAATTCCCATCGCTTTTTGCTTGGCTACGGTGTCGGTCCGTATCTGGTCCCACCCTTGATCGAACTGGCCTTTGTACTTGTCTGCCCATTCTTTGGGGACGTGGTGGGGGGCATGGACCGCTCCCGTTGCGAAGTACATGAAGAACGGTTTGTCTGGCGTCATGGACTGCTGGGCTTTCATCCAGCCAATCGCTTGATCGGTCATGTCATCGGTGAAGTGGTAACCCTCGACATGGGGTGGATTAACCCGGGTCACACCGTCGTAGACGAGTGGGTACCACTGATCGGTCTCACCGCCGATGAAACCGTAGAATTTATCGAACCCTGAGTGGGTGGGCCAGCGGTCATAGGGTCCTGAGATACTCGTCTCCCAGGCTGCGGTTTCGTGCCACTTACCAAAGGCCCCGGTGCTGTAGCCATTCAGGCGCAACATTTCTGCAAGGGGAGCGACTCTGTTGGGTATTTGACCGGTGTTGCCCGGAAAGGCGGTGGCTGTTTCCATGATGGAGCCGGTGTTGGTGCTGTGGTGGTTGCGTCCGGTTTTCAATGCATTCCGGGTCGGTGAGCACAGTGCGGTGGTGTGGAAGTTGTTGTAACGCAACCCGCCTGCCGCCAGTCGGTCCAGGGTCGGGGTGTTGATGGGGCCCCCAAACGGCGTTGTGGCGCCAAATCCAACATCATCAATGAGGACAATGACAACATTGGGTGCTTCCTCCGGTGCTTCCACCCTGAACAGCGGTGGCGCCTCGACGTTGCGCACGTCCAATTCTTTGAATTTCGGTGGATCAGGCTCGGCAATGGGCAGATGCGTGCGATCCATTTCAAAGGCCTGGAGGGATACGGCCGTTGAAGAGACCAGAGTGAATAAAGTGGCCCGCAACAACCTAGGATTTATATTCAACATGTCAAAACCTCTTGTTTATTTTGTCTCAAAACGATCCGTTAGTAAGAAAGAATAGCGAACTTATGTTGAATACCATTTCTGCGTATCGATTTGGGTGCAAAAGGTGACAATATCGGCGTAGGGGGTGCTGGACGAGCTCAAGTTATGGCCTGTGGCTTCGCTCCCGGGAGTGTAAGTGACACCACTCCCACTGGATGAACGCCATTTTGATCGGTTCATGGTGTGGGGTAAGCGCTACATCGGGGTGCCGTTGTTTCGTCAGATCGGTTCCACTGACAAATCGACGGCGACAGGTCGTTTCTGTGGTCGGGTGCTACAGCGACGGGAAATGGGTTTCAGGTAACTTGCTATGGTTTCGGTGCTATTTGTATGTCTCGGCAACATTTGCAGATCGCCTACAGCCGAGGGCGTTTTTCGGCAGCTCTGCGAAAATCAGGGTGTCATCAGTGGGTTGCGTATTGATTCTGCGGGCACTGCGGGCTGGCATGAGGGAAAGACCCCCGATGGGCGGGCCGTGGCCGCTGCCCGGCAGCATGGCATTGATTTGACCTCCCTGCGCGCGCGACAGATCAGTCCTTCCGACTTTTATAGCTTCGATTACATCCTTGCGATGGATGGAGACAATCTGTCGGAGCTCCAGCAATGCAGACCTCCTGATTCAACCGCTGATATCCGCCTGTTTCTGAGCTATGCGATCCAATGCGAACAGACTGACGTGCCCGACCCTTACTACGGTGGGGATGAGGGTTTTGAGCAGGTGCTTGAACTTACCCGAAATGCCTCGGCTTGCTTGCTTATGCACCTGATCGCCAGAGGCCAAGTTGCAGCAGTTGAGCCCTGAGACAATCTAATCGCTGCAGTGGAGACCCTTCAGGCGGCGATGAAAGTGTCAGTCGAAAAGAGCGAGCACGTTTTCAGGAGGCCGTCCCAGCACGGCCCGACTGCCTTTAAATACGATGGGCCGTTCGATCAAAACAGGGTGCTCCGCCATGGCATCCAACAGAGCGGCATCGGGCGCGTCCTTGCCCAGCTCGAGAGACTTGAACTGTGCCTCACCCCGACGAAGTAATTCGCCAGCACTGATGCCCAGCGCCGAGAGGGCGGCGGTGATTTCGTCTCGGGTAGGCGGTGCTTCGAGATAACGTCGTTCAACGATTTCGACGCCGCGGTCCTGCAGTAACGCCAGTGTCTGGCGAGATTTTGAGCAGCGCGGGTTGTGCCAAATGGTGACTGAAGTCATGGCGTATGCATCCTCACAGTAGCCGGTGGAGGGCATCGAGCATGGCATTCGGTGCTTCCATCATTATGGTATGTCCCGATCCCTGCAAGATCTCGATTTGGGGGTTGTTAAAGGCTTCCACGAGGCCGCGAGTGCCCCGGACGGGTGTCAACCGGTCCTCGCCGCCCAGCAGCAGCAATACGGGGCAGGAGACCTTTGCCGCATTTTCAAGACCTTCTTTATAGGCGTTGCACGCTGCCATATCGTGATACAGAACCCCGGGCCGAGATCGCTCATAAAGCCTGAGCGTGTTACCGATCATCCAGATGCCTGAATTGCGGTTGCCGCCAAACTGATGTCGCTTGCTAAAGCCCCATTGGGTCAGCATGTCAAAGGCGCCGTGCTCATTGGCTTTTGACGCATCGAGGATGGCATCTGAGACGGGCATTGGCGCGGTGGTGCCTACCATGCCCAGCGCCCTGACACGATTGGGGAATCGGGACGCGCAGTCCAGTGCCACCAGGGATCCCAGGCTGTGGCCAACCAACGCGGCCTCCTTGACGTCGAGTGAATCGATGACATCAATCAACCAGTCGGCCATGCTTTCAACGGAGGTGAGGGCTGGCCCGGTCGAGCGTCCATGGCCTGGAAGATCGACACTAACAACGTTATTGCCATGCCGTGCAAAATGCCGGCTGGCCAGTGTCCAGACGGTATGGTCCATGCCGGAACCATGAATGAACACCACGGTAGGGCGCTCTGGAGCGATGTCCCTTGAATTGGTGTAACAGTAAACAGACGCGCCATTGACGGTCAGCTTCATACAGCACCCGCCTTGGATTTCGCGACTTTAGCCGCGGCACGCAAACCCTGTTTCAAATCGCCTACAAGGTCCCTGGCGTCTTCAAGGCCAATGGACAGGCGGATCGTGCCTTCGCCAATGCCCCCGGCGGCCAGCGCGTCCGCATCCATACGGTGGTGCGTCGTGCTGGCAGGATGGATTACCAGTGACTTGGCATCCCCGACATTGGCCAGGTGGGAAAACAAATTCAGCGCGTCAACAAAAGCGATGCCGGCCTCGCGACCGCCCGCCAGATCAAAGCTGAACACGGCACCGCAACCCTGGGGCAGAAGCTCTGCTGCCAGTGCCCTGTCAGGGTGGCCGTCAAGTTCCGGGTAGCCCACCCGTGTGACGAGCTCCTGCTGGCTGAGAAATGCCACGACCGCTCGGGTATTTTCGATATGTCGACTCATACGAATACCCAGGGTCTCGATGCCCTGCAGAATGTGGAAGGCGGTGGTGGGGCTCATGCAGGCACCAAAGTCCCTGAGACCCTCTTTTCTAGCCCTTTGGATAAACGCTGCGGGCCCAAATTCTTCGCTGAAGACCAAGTTATGGAACCCGACATACGGTTCTGTCAGTGTGGGGAACCTGCCCGAGGCGTCCCAGTCAAAGCGCCCACCGTCCACCAGCAGGCCGCCGATTACAATGCCATGACCGCTGAGAAACTTGGTTGCGGAATGCATGATGATATCGGCACCCAGTTCAAACGGTTTTATCAGGTACGGGGTGGTAAACGTTGAGTCGACCATCAGTGGCAAGCCGGCGGCGTGTGCCACCTCAGCCACTGCGGGAATGTTCAGGACGTCCAGACCGGGGTTGCCAACGGTTTCGGCAAATACCAGTCGCGTGTTATCGCGGATAGCGGCCTTGAAAGCCGCAGGATCACGGGCGTCTACAAAGGTTGTTTCAATACCCAGACGGGGCAGGGTATAGGCAAGGAGGTTATGGCTGCCACCGTAGAGCGCCGCTGAGGCCACAATGTGGGAGCCGGCGCCCATCAATGTGAGGATCGCGAGATTGAGGGCAGCCTGGCCGCTGGCCGTGGCGATGGCACCCACGCCGTCCTCCAGTGCAGCAATGCGCTCTTCCAAAACCGCATTGGTTGGATTGCTGAGCCGAGAATAGACGTGGCCTGCACGTTCAATGTTGAACAGCGAAGCAGCGTAGTCGGAGTCCGGAAAACAAAAAGAAGCCGATTGATAGATGGGTGTGGCCCGAGCGCCAGTGGCCGGGTCCGGCTGTGAACCGGCGTGCAGAGCCAGGGTGTCAAGCCCGGGATAGTCAGGTGCCGACATAGAGTTCTCCTCGATAGGTGTCCGGCTGTGCTATTGGCCACTGTCCCAGCGCCCGGAGGCATCGAGAACATTGTTCAGTTCGACTTGATGCGCCTCGCGTTCATACCAACTTGGCTATGGCTTTGGCGCCGCGCTCGTCAAAAGGCGGGATTGTACTGTTTAGCGGGCCCTGGTGACAGTCAGATAGCTGGGGCCATCTGGGAGGCATGCCCGGTTTGCAGAGGGGTTGCGGCTCGTTTAGAAATCACGACCTGGTTTGTTTTTGAGCAGAAGAAAGGGCGGCGGGATCCAGTCCCCGTCGCCCTTCTTGTATCACGCTGTAATTTAGCTGCCGTCGCGGACGAGGGTCGCTGTGTACATCCGCGGGCTGTCGCAGGACAGGATCGCACCCACTGTGTCCTGGTAGGCTTTCCAGCCGCCATGGTTGACGTATTTTTCAGCGTTTTCGCCGTAGGCCGACAGATCGGAAACCCAGCTGGATATTTTCATCTGGTAGTCTGCGTCCTGTGGGTTGCCGTGGCCCGGCAGGTGATACACCGTTACCTCGTTCACCTCATGCTCATCAAGATAGGCATTGTATTTTTCGGTCGCCGCCATGAGGTCTTCAAACCGCCGCCCCTCTCGAAAGCTACAGTCAGTAAAGCTGGCGTAGCCCGAAGAGGCATCGCCACCGCCACCGCGAACGATCATGGAAGCGAACTCCATGTGTGCAGTACAGGCCCACACTTCATTAAACTTGGCGTTTAGTTCTGCTCCCTCTGTGAACCACAAATCGAGGCTCTTGCCCATTTCAGTAAAATTGGGTGTAAAGCCAAACCAAAACGCGGTGCGCTCGAAGTCGATTTCAGCGCCAAACACAGGGGTCAGGACCCAGGCAAAGTAGTTCTCCTGATTTTTTTCGTCCGACCACTTATTCCATTGTTTAACTA
>JAKMEU010000339.1 GCA_022425845.1 Luminiphilus sp.
CTCACAGTTCAGGCCGGCGTGAAGCTCGAGACAGTGCAACAGGCTGCCGAAGAGGAAGGTCTTATTTTCCCGCTTGACCTCGGAGCGCGTGGGTCGGCCACCATTGGCGGCAATGCTGCCACCAACGCCGGCGGTAATCGGGTGATCCGCTACGGCATGATGCGTGACATGGTGTTGGGTGTAGAAGCCGTCCTGGCGGACGGCACGATTATCAACAGCCTCAACGGGCTGATTAAGAACAATACCGGCTACGACATCAAACAACTGTTTCTGGGCTCTGAGGGGACGCTTGGCATCATCACACGGCTGACCCTGCGGCTTTTCGAAGCGCCCCTGACAAGACACATGGCATTTGCGGCACTCGATAGCTTTGACGGGGTTAAAGGACTGCTGCGGCACATGGATAAAAGTATGGGCGGCAGTTTGTCGGCCTTTGAGACCCTGTGGTCGAACTACTATGAGCTTGTCACATCCCCACCGTCGAAGAATCGCCCGCCGGTAGCCCAGGGCCACGCCTTTTATGTGCTGATAGAGTCCCAGGGCGCCGATAGCCAAAGTGACTCGCTACGCTTTCAGTCGGCCCTTGAGAGCGCACATGAGCAGGGGCTCATTGCGGATGCAGCGATCGCGCAGTCAGAGAGCGAATGCCAGGCTTTCTGGCACGTACGTGACGATGTCGAGCAGGTGTTCGTGGGGGGACACGCCTTTCTGTTTGACATCTCGCTGCCTATTGATGCGATGGAAACGTATGTGCAGGCGGTCGCAAACCGGCTGGAGCGCACACCCGCCCGACATTTCTGGGTTTTTGGCCACGTTGGCGACGGCAATCTTCACCTCGCTATCCAGATTCCCGCAACCACAGACCGCGGTTGCCAGAATGACATCGAATCCTGCGTGTACGAGCCGCTGGCCAATTGCAAAGGGTCGGTATCGGCTGAACACGGCATCGGTCTCGAGAAAAAGCGCTGGCTACCTGTCAGTCGCAGCCCGGCAGAGCTCGAACTGATGAAAACCATAAAAACAGCCCTGGACCCAAAATCCATCCTGAATCCCGGCAAGATTCTGGATCTCTAAAAATATTGGCCCCGTTAGCCAGGTAACTAACGACCAAAAAAAGCCCGCAATATGCGGGCTTTTATCAACTATAACAGCAGCTTACATGGCCTTTATAATTGCCTTTCCAAAGTCGGAGCAAGACACCAGAGTGGCCCCCTCCATCAGCCGTTCAAAATCGTAAGTCACCGTCTTGGCCTGAATAGCGCCGTTCATTCCATCAATCATCAGGTCAGCCGCTTCGTTCCAGCCCAGATGCCGCATCATCATCTCCGCAGAGAGAATCAGTGAGCCCGGATTGACCTTGTCCTGGCCGGCATATTTTGGTGCGGTGCCATGAGTGGCTTCAAACAGCGCCACGGTATCCGACAGGTTGGCCCCCGGGGCGATCCCGATTCCCCCTACCTGTGCCGCCAGCGCATCGGACAAATAATCGCCGTTGAGGTTGAGGGTCGCGACCACGCTGTACTCTCTGGGTCGGGTCAGGACCTGCTGCAGCATCGCATCTGCTATCACATCCTTGATAATAATCGGCTCTCCTGTCTGTGGGTTCTTTATTTCCACCCAGGGGCCTCCGTCGAGAAGTTGCCCGTCAAATTCTTCCTGGGCCAGTTCGTAACCCCAGTCGCGGAACGCCCCCTCGGTAAACTTCATGATGTTGCCCTTGTGAACCAGGGTCACGGAGGGCAGATTCTGATCAATCGCGTACTGGATAGCTTTGCGCACCAGCCGCTTGGTACCCGAGGACGAGACCGGCTTTATGCCAATACCGACGTCCACAGGAAAACGAATTTTAGTTGCGCCCATCTCATTAATGATGAAATCAACAACCTTCTGGGCTTCGGGCGTGCCGGCCTGATACTCAATCCCCGCGTAAATATCCTCAGAATTTTCTCGGAAAATAACCATGTTGCAATCGCCGGGCTTTCGAACCGGCGAAGGCACACCCTCGAACCAGCGAACCGGGCGCAGACAGGTGTACAGGTCCAACTCCTGCCGTAGCGCCACATTCAAGGACCGAAAACCACCGCCAACAGGCGTCGTCAGGGGCCCCTTGATGGCAACAGAGTAGGTTTTGATGGCATCGAGAGTTTCTTCAGGAAACCAATCGCCCTCGTAGAGCTCAGCGGCCTTCTCTCCGGTATAAATCTCCATCCAGGAAATCTTTTTCTCGCCGCCATAGGCCTTCTCAACAGCAGCGTCTACGACGTCTATCATGACGGGAGTGATATCAACACCAATCCCATCGCCCTCAATGTAGGGGATAATGGGTTGGTTGGGCACCGAAAGGCTGTTATCCGCGTTGACTGTGATGATGTCGCCGGTTTCCGGTACCTTGATGTGCTTGTATGCCATAGTTAAGGAATCCTGTTTTGTCGTTTATATCGGACTTTCCGATGGACCCAGCCCCAGCAAGTCGTGCGATGGTTCGCTGGCTCATAGCCGGGACGCATCGCTTAGCACGAATGTTGTGAGACGTTACTGGATGACGGTACCTGCCCGCCTCCCCCGGGCGGCATTCTAACACCAATGAGGAGGGTTCGGGCTTGCCCAGCATCATTCTGCTAAACAAACCGTTTCGGGTGTTAAGCCAATTTACGGACCGGTATTCAGAGACTCCTCGCGCCACCCTGGCAGACTTTTTGTCCGCTCCAGACTACCGGGTGGCCGGGCGTCTGGACTACGACTCCGAGGGGCTTGTCATACTGACCCGGGACGGCAAGTTACAGCAACGCATTGCCAACCCCAAGTTCAAGCTGTGGAAGACGTATTGGGTACAGGTGGAGGGAACGCCCGAACCTGAAGCATTGAGGACCCTGGCAGATGGTGTGGTTCTCAGGGACGGTCTAACCCGTCCGGGAAAAGTCAAAGCCATCGCACCGCCCCATCTCTGGCCAAGGGACCCTCCGGTCCGATACCGCGCCAACATACCCGATGGATGGCTTGAGCTGTCTATTCAGGAGGGTCGAAACCGGCAGGTTAGAAGGATGACCGCAGCCGTGGGGCTACCCACCCTCAGGCTGGTTCGTGTCGCTGTTGGCGACTGGCATATCAGGGATCTTCCGCCCGGCGGCTATCGCACAGAAGCACTGGGAAGCAGCGCATGAACGATCGGTGGCGACCCAACGTAACAGTGGCTGCAGTGGTCCATCAGGAGGGGCGCTACCTGATGGTAGAGGAGCGGGACCCTGTATCAGGACACCGCGTTCTGAACCAGCCGGCCGGGCATCTTGAACCTGGCGAAGGACTGGTTGATGCGGTCAAGCGCGAGGTGCTGGAGGAAACACGCTGGGAAGTAACGGTAACCGGCTATCTAGGCGTCGCCTTGTTTACAGCAGCCAACAATACCACCTACCTCAGACACAGCTTTCTGTGCATTCCGACACGGGAGCATAGCGACCGCAACCTCGATGAGGCTATCATTGGGGCCCCGTGGATGAGCTATGAAGAGATCAAATCCCGGGCTGAAAGGCACAGGAGCCACCTGGTACTGGACGTACTGCGCCAATACCGTGCTGGCCTGTGCGCCCCCCTTTCGCATGTTATTGACGCCTGAGCCTATGATAGACCCCAGCGCTACCAGAGTAATTGTCGGCATGTCAGGTGGCGTGGACTCCTCCGTTGCAGCGCTCATGCTCAAGGAACAGGGCTATCGTGTTGAGGGGCTGTTCATGAAGAACTGGGAGGAGGATGACGGTACTGAATACTGCACCGCCAAAGAAGATCTCGCCGATGCACAGGCAGTGGCGGACAAACTGGGCATACGCCTTCACAGCGCCAACTTTGCTGCGGAATACTGGGATGGTGTGTTTGAGCATTTCCTTGATGAATACCGGAGCGGCAGAACACCTAATCCTGACATCCTGTGTAATCGTGAGATAAAGTTTCGGGCCTTTCTCGACTATGCCACCCAGCTCGGCGCCGATTACATCGCCACAGGGCACTATGTGAGACGCAGCGTGGTAAACACTGAGACGCGCCTCTGCAAAGGCCTGGACCCCAATAAGGACCAGAGCTACTTCCTGCACCAGGTAGGGCAAGCCCAACTTGAGAGAAGCCTCTTTCCATTGGGCGAGTTGGAAAAACCCCAGGTCAGGGGGATAGCCGAAGAGGCCGGTTTGGCCACTGCACGGAAGAAAGATTCCACGGGGATCTGCTTTATCGGTGAACGCCGGTTTTCAGACTTTCTTCAGCAATACCTGCCGGCCCAGCCCGGCATGATCGAGGACCTGGATGGCAGGGTTCTGGGCGAGCATCGCGGCCTGATGTACCACACCATAGGGCAACGACAGGGCCTCGGTATTGGGGGGCTGGCAGATCATGCTGAAGCCCCCTGGTATGTCGTCAGAAAAGACCTGTCCCGGAATGTCTTGACGGTAGCACAGGGTAACGACCACCCCGCCCTATTCACTTCAACGCTGAGCGCACAGAGCCTGTTCTGGATATCGGGCAAGGCACCGGCGCTTCCCCTGTCGTGTAAAGCTAAAGTGCGGTACCGACAAAGTGACCAGAGCTGCACCCTGCGCGCGACGGACCAGGGTTTCGTGGTTGACTTTAATACACCGCAGCGGGCGGTGACCCCCGGGCAATCGGTGGTTTTTTATGATGGTGATGTCTGCCTGGGTGGCGGTGTAATTGAAGGAACACTATGAGCAGCGACGACAGTTTAAGAAATCAGACGCTGGCACTCGCCGGTGTCGCGCAGACCGCGCGCATCGTTGATCAAATATCCCGCACGGGCACCTACCCCATCGAATATCTGGAGGCGTCACTGCACTCATTATTCAGCTTCGATGCTTCCAATGTTGAAGGGGTCTACGGGAACATTCAGGGCGTAAAGCTGGGATTGCAAAACCTGGCGGCTGGCTTGGCGCCTGGCAGCGATGAGACAGCAGGAGCGATGATGCGCTATTTCCTGGCCATACTTCATCTCGAGGGTAAGTTTGCAGCGCGCAGCGATCTTCAGGAAATTGTGCATAGCCGACTTCAGCACGCCAGTTACAAAGCGACGCACTTCACCTCTCAGGCCAAAGAAATTTGTCATAGTGTCGCAGCGGTTTATTCAGATACCCTGAGTACGCTTCCGTTCCGTATCAAGGTCAATGGCAGCGCGCAGCACCTGGAGAATGAAGGCAACGCCGAGATTATTCGCGCCCTGTTATTGGCTGGAGTTCGGTCAGCGTTCCTTTGGCGCCAATTGGGGGGGCGGCGTTGGAAATTAACGCTCCAGCGTGGACGCGTTCGGGGCATGGCTCTGGAGCTATGCCGCGAACTCGGTGTCCGGTAGGATTTCATCATGGCCATCATCATCAATGACACAAGCAGGTAAGCCCACCATGGATTTGAATGCACTCACGGCCATCTCCCCCCTCGATGGGCGCTACGGCGAAAAGTTACGCCCACTTCGATCTATATTCAGCGAATTCGGCTTGATAGCACGTCGAGTTCAAGTGGAAGTCCGATGGCTGCAATGTCTTGCTGCGCACCCCGGCATCACAGAGGTGCCCGCCTTCAGCGACGACACAACCGCATTTCTCGACCGTTTGCTGGCAAACTTTGGGCCCGAAGCTGCGGCCGCGATTAAAGCCATTGAGTCGAGGACCAACCATGATGTGAAGGCCGTTGAATATTTTCTGAAGGAGGCGGTGGCCAGCGAGTCCGAGCTCCTGGCAGCCAGTGAATTCATCCACTTCGCATGTACCTCAGAAGACATCAATAACCTGGCACATGGATTGATGCTGCGCGACGGGCTCAAGATAATCCGCGAGGCCATGCAAGCGATTGTTTCTGAATTGGCGATTATCGCGCGGACGCAGGCAGAGACGCCGATGCTCTCACGCACACACGGTCAAACAGCCAGCCCCACCACACTCGGCAAAGAGTTTGCAAATGTCGCGGCGCGCCTGCAGCGGCAACTCACGCAGTTTGACGGCTGCGAGATTTTGGGGAAAATCAACGGCGCGGTAGGAAACTACAATGCCCATCTGGTCACGTACCCAAGCGTAGATTGGACGGCACTGGCCCATGAGTTCGTCGAGGCACTGGGGCTGACGTGGAATCCCTACACAACCCAGATCGAACCTCATGACTACATGGCGGAAATTTTCGATGCCATGGCACGGTTCAACACCATCCTCATCGATTTCAACCGCGACATATGGGGTTATATCGCCCTGGGCTACTTCAAGCAGCGGACCATCGAAGGCGAAGTGGGGTCGTCAACAATGCCCCACAAGGTCAATCCGATTGATTTCGAAAATTCCGAGGGCAACCTCGGACTGGCGAATGCGGTACTTGGGCATCTAACGCAGAAGTTACCCATCAGCCGCTGGCAGCGAGACCTCACCGACAGCACGGTGTTGCGCAACATGGGGGTGGGATTCGCCTACTCGCTGCTCGCCTATCAAAGCTGCCTTAAGGGCATTGGCAAGCTCGAGGTTAACAAGCAGAAGTTGGCACAGGATCTCGACAACAGCTGGGAGGTGCTTGCCGAACCCATCCAGACCGTGATGCGACGGTACGGGATTCCAGAGCCCTATGAAAAATTGAAGGCGCTGACCCGGGGCCAGGCCATCACGCCGACCATTCTGGGAGAGTTCATACAATCACTTGAACTCCCCGAAGAAGCGAAGGCCCAACTCCTAGCCCTGACCCCCCAGGGATACACAGGAAACGCCGCCCAGCAAGCGCTTGCGCTCAAGGACTAAGGGCCGGGCTTTTCGCCATGGCATCCCGCAGGCTGACATTTCAGTTTGACGAGCAGGCTTTCCTAGAAAATGTCTGGCAGCGCCGACCGCTGCTTATCAAAGACGCGCTTCCCAATTGGCGTTCGCCCCTGACTGCGGAGGAATTGGCGGGTTTGTCCCTGGAGGCGGGAACAGACAGTCGCCTCATCGGTCACAACGATGGCGTCTGGGAATTTAATACGGGCCCTTTTAGCAGCAGCCACTTTGATCGGTCAGACGCCTGGACCCTGCTGGTCAATGGCGTGGAGCAATGGGTACCGGAGGTAGCCGCGCTGAAGGATTGCCTGCGTTTCCTGCCAAACTGGCGCTTTGACGACATCATGGTCAGCTATGCCGTCGAAGGCGGCGGCGTGGGCCCGCACTTTGACCGTTACGACGTATTTCTGTTGCAGGGATCAGGAACGCGGCTTTGGCGGCTGGGCGAGTGGTGTGACGAAAGCACGCCCAGAATCGACCACGGAGGCCTCAATCTGCTGGAGCGCTTCCAAACGGCCGAAGAATATGAACTCGGCCCCGGCGACGTTCTGTACGTACCGCCCGGACTTGCGCACTGGGGTATTGCGCAATCGGATTGCCTGACCTATTCACTTGGCTTTCGCGCTCCACGCGTTGTTGATCTCATGGCGAGATGGGTGGACAAGGCGCTGGAGCAAATGGATCCCGAGATCTTGCTCGAAGACCGATCATCCGTTGAGCGCAAGCCTCGCTTGGGAGAAATTACTGTCGAGCACGTAGAAAATGCACGGCAGGCTGTGTTGAATGCCCTGCAGGCACTGGACGACGGAGCCTGGTTGGGAGAAGTAGTGACGGAGTCCGGCGATCACGCAGAGCCCCTGAGCCCCTTGGCCAAGACAGTCTGTCTCTATCCCGGCGCGCGCCTCGCGTGGGAAAGTGCGGAGGAGAGCTGCCGTGTATTTGCCAATGGCGAACAGCACCTGACCCGCCCTACGCTACTCCCTGCTTTGCAAAAGCTGTGCTGTGGTGACACGCTGGATTACGCCGATCTCGAGCAGGCCGATCCCGATTTATGCGCCTTCCTCGTGAGCAGCGGCGTGCTGGTGGGGATTTGATGCTGCCCCCATCCAGCGCAATGAAACCATGCCAATTGCGACGCGCTCTAAGGGAAAGTGCATAGCCTCCTCGCCCTGGCCGACTCAATCCCGGGTCCAGAGTTTCATGACGCGAATACCCTTTTACCGGCCCGCGGCTTATCGGCCCGCGACCCCCGTCGACCACGTCGAAGCCAGATAAAGTGCCCTATACTGGATTTCGACCCTGACACGCGGAAAATAGGCCTTAATGGACAATGCATTGAAAAGCGCTCGGCAACAATTGGCGGGGCTTCTGGAAGCGACCCAGCGATTTGTCGACATTGCCAGTCCGACACTTGAGCCCCTGCTCTTTGATGATGAAGCGGTGGTTGAGTCCCTGACAGCGCTGGCGCGACGCGGACCGCGAACTCGCATTCGCCTCCTGATTGCCAACGATCAGCCCGGTGCATTTGAAAACCATCGCCTGGTCGGCCTCGCGCAGCGGCTGACCACGGCCATGTCACTGCGCGTTCTGGAACATCATCCGGAATGGCAGCATCAAACCATGATCATTAGCGATCGTAACTACGGCATCCTCGTGACGCCCACAGAGAAAAGACACAGAATCCTCGATAACCCGCTGATCGCATCGCGCTGGGCAGACACCTTTGAGCGCCTTTGGCAGGCAGGCGCGGAGAGCCTTGAGCTCAGGCAGTTCTACTGAGGGGTGGGTTGTCGGGACAGAACGCCCCTGATTTCATTGATAACATCGCTGGGTAGCATGCCCTGCTGTCCGTTTCTTGCGGCATGGTCCCCCGCGACGGCATGGGCCGCTACCGCAGTCTCGGTGGCCAGCGGAAGCGGCATACCCTGAGCCAGCAGTGCGCCCAACATACCTGCCAGCACATCCCCCATACCACCACAGGCCATACCGGGGTTGCCATAGGGGCAGACCCTGACAGCCTCTCCCGGCAGGCCAATCAGGGATCCAAACCCCTTGAGAACACAAACCGCATTCCAGTTCTCTGCGAGTCGCTGCATGGCGAGAAAACGATCCTCCGCGACAATACGTGTAGACACGCCCAACAGTCGCGCAGCCTCACCCGGGTGCGGAGTGAGCACGTGTCGACTGCTCGCCAGGCTAGCGGAACCTCCGCGAGACAGCAGGTTGAGGGCATCAGCATCGAAAACCGATAGCAGGGGACGCTCCAGAACGGCACTCAGACACATCTGGGCCCACCGGTCCTGTCCAAGCCCTGGACCGATAACAACGCAATCAGCCGCCAGTAACATGTCGTTGAGTTCCTCGCGAGTGGCGACCGGGCGAGCCATGATTTCCGGCTGGCGAGCCACGGCCGCCTGCGCTGTTTCGCGATGTGTGGCAAGGGATACCAGCCCGGCGCCCGAGCGCAGGGCCGCTTGTGCCGCAAGAATGGCGGCCCCTGCGTATCCCGTATTGCCGCCAATCACCAGCACGTGCCCTGAAAGCCCCTTGTGATGCGCCGCCCCACGGGTAGGCAGCAGACTCTTCAAATAACCCCAGTCACTGAGGTAGCCGGAGGGAGCCTGGGAGGCGAGAATCGAATCTGGCAGCGAGAGATTATCAATGTGGAGCAGGCCAACATATTCGCCAGCGCGACCGGTATAGAGTCCCCGCTTCGCCGCAATGAAGCTCAACGTTACCGTCGCCCTCACGGCCACGGGGTGGGGGTTACCCGTGTCAATGTTGAGACCTGAGGGCGCATCGACGGCAAGGATGGGCAGGCCACTGCTGTTCATGGCATTAACCCATTCAATATGGGCTGGTCGCAGGCTCTCTGAAACACCGGTTCCGCACAGCGCATCGACCAGCACATCGGCGTTCCACCCTGCGGCCCCCGTCCCGGGTAGCGTCGATACAAAACTCCCACCCAGCTCGATAAAAGCTTGATGCGCGAGAGCGGCATCGCCACGGATCTTCTCGGGTTCACCCAGCAGTAACGCCTCTACACGCCACCCGGCTTGTAGAGCGAGGCGTGCGATAACCCAGCCATCTCCCCCGTTATTTCCGGTGCCGCAGAGAACCTTCAAGCGGCGGGCTGACGGCCATCGTTCGGTAAGGAGAACGAACGCGGCCTTACCCGCTCGCTCCATCAACTCATGGCCAGACAGGCCATACTGATCAATAGCCAGTCGATCCATTTGCCGTACCTGCTCAGCGCGGTACAGGGTTATCGGCTTAGTCATCGATCATAATGCCCAACAGGTTGCCCTGAAATACGGGCGAATGGACAGCCAGTGCCTCACAGGCCCCACCTTCATGCGCACCGGTAACGAGGTCAAAGACGAAATGGTGCAAGGGACATTCGATCTTGGGGCCGGTCACCGTGCCGGCCTGTAAATGCTGGCCGCGATGCGGACAGCGACTCTGGACAATGTACAGCGCTCCGGAATCTTGAATCAGCAATACCTCAAGGCTGTCCACCTTGACGGTTTTTCGGTACCCGTCGTGCAGATTGATCAGTTTTTCAAGAGGCAGAAAACGCATGCGTACAGATTACGTGGCAATGCCGCTCACGGGTAGTACCCCCATGACACTCGCGCCTACAGCCGGCTGAGTTCCATAACTTCCAAAGCCGCAGCCAGCGGTGTGACTTCTGCTCTCCTGACCCGCTCCTCAATGGACGGGAGTGCGTCCTGTAAGCGCGGATTCTTCTTCAGGCCCATTCTGAGCAACTCATCCACGAGTTGGCGCATCCAGGATAGGTTCTGGTCGGCACGTTTACGCGCGATGGCCTGATCGGCCTCTTCCGCCCGCTGCCTAAATTCGCCAATCATGTCCCAAATATCAGCCACGCCTTCATTATTGAGTGCCGAACAGGTCAACACACGGGGCTGCCAGTTATCCGCGTGCTTGAGCAGCGACATGGCGCTGGCATAGTGTTGCCGCGTGATTCTGGCAAGCCCGGCGCCGTCACCATCTGCCTTATTG
>JAKMEU010000340.1 GCA_022425845.1 Luminiphilus sp.
ATCCAGTTGTCGACCGCCGTGGTTGGAGACCATGATGCCCGTGCAGCCAATATCCACCGCTCGTTTGGCATCTTCCACGCTCATCACTCCCTTGAGGGCGAACTGGCCATTCCACTGGGCGCACAGCTTTTCCGCATCGTTCCAGTTCATGGTCGGATCGAGCATGGTAGAGAAATAGTCGCCAACAGATACCGCGACATTGCTGCCCTCATTGATGTGGCCGGACAGGTGGGGCATGTCGAATTTTTCCCCGGTAAAAAAATGCCAGGCCCAGGCGGGGTGGGTGGCAAAACTCCACAGCGAGGACAGGTTGAGTCGCGGAGGCGAGGTAAATCCCGTGCGCAGGTCACGCTCCCGATTGCCGCCGGTGATGGTATCCACGGTCAGTGCCAGCACGTTGAATTTGGCAGCCCGGGCACGCTCCAGCAGCGCATCGTTCAGGCCCCTGTCCTTGTGGAAGTAGAACTGGAATAACTTGGGTCCGGGGGCCAACTCGGCGATGTCCTCAACGGTTACCGTGGCCAGTGACGATACGCCGAACATGGTGCCGTGTCGCGTCGCTGCCCGGGCGACCGCTCGCTCGCCGTCGTGGTGGAACAGGCGTTGCAGCGCCGTGGGTGCGCAATACAGGGGCATATCGAGTTTCTGGCCCATCACTTCCACCGATAGATCGATGTCATCGCAGCCCTGCAAGACATTGGGCACC
Source organism: Luminiphilus sp. (assembly GCA_022425845.1). Lineage (GTDB taxonomy): Bacteria > Pseudomonadota > Gammaproteobacteria > Pseudomonadales > Halieaceae > Luminiphilus. The sequence goes on from JAKMEU010000340.1 coordinate 707, forward strand.
AGGTCGACCTCTTCATAGGCCTGGGTGTTGCGACGATAGGTCACTTCGTCGTCGGCGGCGCCGTCGATGTAGTGGAAAATCGGCCCTGGCAGTCGCTTTTGGGCCAGCCGGCGGAAATCGGCAAAGTTGTGGCAATCGCTTAACTTCATGGTGGCGTCTGTTTTGCCGGGGACAACCCTTGGAGCGACACAGTAGCACGTGCCTGACACTTCCTTGGCCACTTGGAATTGGCGACCCGTTCTCCTTCGATGCAGGGATGTATCGGTAGCACGCTCATTGCGCCAGAAAAGGATTTTATTGAGGAGTGCAGTGCCATACCCTCTGCCCAATGTAGGCGGTTTTTTTGGGACTAACCCGAATGGTTGGCGATGGTTTGCCGGGCAATGATGGTGGTCTGGACCTCGCTCGCCCCTTCATAAATCCTGAGTGCCCTGATATCCCGGTACAGGGCTTCAACGATGTAACCTTTGGTCACCCCCTTGCCCCCATGTAGCTGCACTGCGGCATCGATCACCTGTTGGGCGGTTTCGGTGGCGTGGTATTTTGCCATGGCCGCTTCCCGGGTCACCCGGTCGGCGGCGCAGTCCTTGGTCCAGGCGGCGCGGTACACCAGCAGGGCACTGGAATCGACGCCCAGTGCCATCTCACCGATTTTGGCCTGCACCAGCTGCAGGTCACCCAGCTTGCCACCAAAAATATCCCGATCTGCAGTGTAATCCAGGGTTTCGTCCAGTGCCCTGCGGGCCATGCCCAGGGCGGCGGCGGCCACGGTGGAGCGGAATACATCGAGGGTGGCCATGGCGATACCGAAGCCGCGGCCTTCCTCGCCCACCAGATGACTGGCCGGGATCCGGCAATCGGTGAACTGCAGGGTGCCCAGGGGGTGGGGCGCCACCAGATCGATGCGCTCGGTCACCTCAAAGCCAGGTGTGCCAGCTTCAACCAGAAAGCAGCTAATGCCCTTGGCGCCGCCCTGGTCGTCGCTGCGTGCGAATACGGTGTAGAAGTCGGCGATACCGGCATTGGATATCCAGGTCTTGGTGCCGTTCAACACCCATTCGTCGCCGTCCCGATGGGCAGAGCAGGCCATGGCCGCCACGTCCGAGCCCGCGTTGGGTTCGGACAAAGAAAAAGCTGCGACCTTCTCCCCTTTGGCCACCGCGGCCAGGTAATTTGCCTGTTGCTCGGTGTTGCCGAACAGTGAAATGGGACCGCTGCCCAGGCCCTGCATGGCGAAGGCAAAGTCGGCCAGGGCATTGTGACGGGCCAGGGTCTCCCGAATGATGCACAGGGTGCGGACGTCGAGCTTGTCCAGGTTGCCGCCACCGCTGGCGGGCACCGCATAGCCCGTGAAACCCGCTTCCCCGAGCGCCCGGACAATGGCCACGCAGGTGCCATCCAGGTCATGGTGTTCGTTGGCGGTGAGGGCGGGCATATGCTCACTGGCCCAGACGTCCAGGCGCTGCTCCAGGTCCCGGTGGGCGTCATCGAAAAAAGGCCAACCGAGATAGGTTTTCTCACTCACAATGCTTTCCCCCAAGCAGTCTGGTTGCCATCAGTCGCCTTCAAAGACCGGTTGCTCTTTGTTGACAAAGGCATTGTAGGCTCTCCGGAAGTCCTCGGTCTGCATGCAGATCGCCTGGGCCTGCGCCTCGCACTCGATGGCCTGGTCAACCGACATATTCCACTGCTGATGCAGCTGGGTCTTGGTGATGCCGTTGGCGAAGGTGGGTCCGGCCACGATGCGGCCCGCCGCCTTGGCGGCATCTGCCGCAGGGTCATCGCTCACGCCGTTGAAGAACCCCCAGCGTTCCCCCTCCTCGGCGCCCATGGACCGGCCGAAATAAAGCAACTCGCTGGCCCGTCCCTGGCCGATGATTCTGGGCAGGATGGAACAGGCGCCCATGTCACAACCCGCCAAGCCCACGCGGTTAAACAGAAAAGCGACTTTCGCCGTCGGCCCGGCATAGCGTATGTCACTGGCCATGGCGATGATCGCCCCGGCCCCGGCACAGACACCCTCAATTGCACTGATGACGGGCTGTCTGCAGGCGCGCATCGCCTTGACCAGATCACCGGTCATGCGGGTAAAGGCCATGAGCTCCTTCATGTTCATTTTCGTAAGTGGACCAATGATCTCGTGCACGTCGCCGCCGGAGCAGAAATTACCACCGGCACCCTTGATGACCACGACATGGACGTCGTCCGCATACACCAAGCCCCTGAAAAGATCCCGCAGTTCAGCATAGGACTCGAAGGTCAGGGGGTTTTTGCGCTCGGGTCTGTTGAGGGTGATAGTGGCGACCCCCTGGTCACAGTCCCATAGAAAGTGTTCTGCTTTGTAGTCGCTCAGGGTTTGGGTTTGCATAGTCGATTCCTGTTATGCCGTGCCACCGCCATCGATGGCGATCGCCTGTCCGGTAACGCTGCCAGCTGACTCGGAACACAGCCAGCTCACTGAAGCGGCCACCTCAGACGCTTCAATCAAGCGGCCCTGAGGGTTGCTTTCCGTGAAGTGTTGCATGGCATCAGCTTCCGAGCGACCGGTTTTGGCTACGATTCCCGCGATGGCTTCGCGCACAATATCAGTATCAACATAGCCGGGACACACGGCATTGACCGTAATGCCCTGGGTCGCAACTTCGAGGGCCAGGGCGCGCGTCATACCCAGGACGGCATGTTTGGATGCACAATAGCCGCTGACATAGGGAAAGCCCCGCAGGGAAGCGACGCTGGCGATATTGATGATGCGGCCCCAGCCCGCCTCGCGCATGGCGCTTAATGCGATCTGGGTGCAGTGGAAGACGCCGTTCACATTGACGTCCATGGTGCGCTGCCAGTCAGCGAAATCGATTCGGTGGAACGGCGCAGTGGGCGCCATTCCGGCACAGTTGACCAGGATGTCGACAGGGCCATGGGTACCACTGGCCAGGGCAATGGCGGCCTCGATGCTGGCTCTGTCGGTGACGTCCCCCATAACCGGCTGGGCGTGATCCCCCAATTCATTCGCGAGGTTTTGAAGAGGTTGCGAGCGTCGCCCAACCAGCGTCACCTTGTGACCATCGGCGTGCAGGCGACGGGTAATTTCGGCGCCGATACCGGTTCCGGCACCTGTAATGAAGGCGTGGCGGCTCAAGAGGCGGCCTCCCGTTCCCGTTCTGCCAATGTGTATGCCTGCCGATAGCCCAAAAAGTATTGATGTTGTTCCACGGCGCCTGGGCCACGGTAACCCATGTCGGCCGCCGCGTGCAGCGTCCAGTTGGGATCGGCCAGATGGGGGCGAGCGAGGCACACCAGGTCGGCGCGGCCGGCAGCAATAATGCTGTTTACGTGATCGATCTCGTAAATATTGCCTACGGCAATCGTCGCCATCTCACCCTCGTTTCGAATCAGGTCGGAGAGCGGCGTTTGGAACATCCGTCCGGGTTGGGGTCTGGCACTGTGAC
>JAKMEU010000354.1 GCA_022425845.1 Luminiphilus sp.
CCGGTTTGCCGCAATCCCTGATCGCCACCACCAGCGGCGAACGGGTGCCCATGCCGCCATCCTTCAGCACACCGGGATTCTCGCTCAATTCCTTCAGATCGACTCCGGCACAAAAAGCCTTGCCGGCCCCGGTCAGTACGATGGCATGCACGTCGTCGTTTTCCCGCAATGCCTCAAAGGTGGCGACCAGTGCCCGACTCAGGGCGCGATTCAGGGCGTTGTAGGCCTCCGGGCGTGAAAGTGTGACCAGCGCCACGTTCTGGCGCATTTGTACCGAGATTGGCTGTTCTTGATCTGTCATATTTCGCTCCTTTTTCCGCTTGAGACTGCGGCGCGGTCTGTATAGCATCTAGCCACCATAAAAGTAATAACCTGTTCCCAAACGATTCTAAAACCAATAGAGGTGCCACATGCTGTTTTCAAAAAAACGCCTGCCGCTCGCCATGGCGGTAACTGCGGTAGTTGCTGCCGCCCCCGTATCTGCCCAGCAGTTGGAGGAAGTCATCGTGACTGCCCAGAAGCGGGCCGAGAACCTGCAGGACGTTCCGATCTCCGTGAGCACCGTCAGCGGTGAAAAAATAGCGGACAACACCATCCTGAATTTTGCCGCGCTAGCTGATTTTGTACCCAGCCTCCACATCGCTGATGCGCCGGTGAACACCAACATCTACATGCGCGGCATCGGCTCCGGTAACAACCGGGGCTTCGAGCAGTCCGTGGGCATGTACCTCGATGGCGTCTACCTGGGTCGAGGCCGTCAGTATCGCTCAGCGCTGATGGACATCGAGCGCGTGGAGGTGCTGCGTGGCCCCCAGGGTACCCTGTTTGGTAAGAACACGGTTGCCGGCGCAATCAATATCACCAGTGCTTCACCGGTGCCCGGCGATGAAGCCCAGGGCGAGATCAACGCTTCGATTGAAGAGAATGGCGGGCAGATTTACGAGGGCTATATCCAGGGCGGGACCGATACCTTCGCCGCCCGCGTGGCCTTGCGCTATCGGGAAACTGACGGCTATGTGTACAACGCCTATCTCGAGCAGGATGAGGGCGCACTGGATGAAACCGGCGGGCGCATTACGCTCGTTTGGGAGCCCAGCGATACCTTTTCTGCCAACATGAAATATACCAACATGCAGCGCGATCGAGACGGTGCTGCGAGTGCAACATGGAAGTATTTGAATCCTGCAGAACGCGCGGCACAGGTGCCGAATCGCTCCGCTTTTGCAGATATTGCCTACACCATGATGGACGTCTTTTTCCCAGACTTTCCCGGTATTGCCGGGCAGGAATTCACGACTTATAAAGACAACAACTGCGGCACAGACAAGTCCTGCTCCTCAGCGGGCATCGGTAAAAAGCCTGAAAACAGTGACGATGAAATCCAGAACTTCTCGCTGAACATGAACTGGGAGGTGGGTAACGGCACCTTGACCTCGGTCACCGGCTGGGCCGGCTACAAGTACTTCGACGACGTGGATGTGGACTGGCTGCCCCTGCAGTTCATCGACCGGTCAGACATCCATGATTTTGAACAGTTTAGCCAGGAATTCCGCTGGGCCTCTGAGATTGGTGATCGTTTCACCTACACCGTAGGGGCCTACTACGACGAAAACGAGCTGGACATGCAGGGCCAGGTGGTGATCGATACCAACTTTGACGGCCTTTTTCCCCAGTTCGCACAGGGCGCTTTTGGCGCCCCCATTCCCAACCTGCTGCCGCTGCTGACAGGTGGCGCCTACAGCTCCAACCAGATCAGCCGGAACCACAATTTCAATCAGGAAACGGAGTCATGGGCTTTGTTTGCCCAAGGCACCTTCGATATCACGGATAGACTTCGCCTGACGGCGGGTCTGCGCTACACGGAAGAGGAGAAGGATGCTCTTTCAAGCCAGCGCCTGGGCGACCTGAACTGCCCGGGCGCAGTGGATAGTGGCCTGGATGGCACTTGCGACACGGGATACAGCTACTTCCTCGATATTATTCAGGCCAGTAGCTTCAACACGTATAACAAGGAGTGGGTCGGTAACCGGAAGACCGATGACCTGTCCCCCTCGCTGAATTTGCAGTGGGATGTAGGTGACAGTTCCATGCTGTATGTCAGCTGGTCCCAGGGCTTCAAATCCGGCGGCTTCTCTGCGGCGGATGATGGTGAACCCGGAGACTTTAGCGTCGCACAGTTACCGCCCCCGGGAGGTTTTGTTTCAACCGTACCCAATGCGGACTTCGAGTTTGATGACGAGTCGGTCGACTCCATCGAAATCGGTGGCAAGCACGAGTTCCTTGATGGCGCCATGCGTCTTAACTGGGCGGCGTTTTACTCCGAGTATGACGATCTGCAGACGACGATCTTCAAGGGTGTAGGGTTCTCAGTGAAGAACGCAGCGTCGTCGGAAGTTCAGGGTTTTGAAGTGGACTGGCTGTTGCAGGTCACAGACTCGCTGCGTGTGGGTGTGAATGCGGCGTACCTTGACGCCACCTATGGTGATTTTCAGGATGGTCCCTGTAATGCCCTTCAGTTAGATCAAAATAGCTTATGTGGGACTCCAGCAGGAATCGCTCAGGGCTCAGCCAACGATCTGACTGGGGTGAATACACTCTATGCCTCAGATTGGAGCGGTAACGCGTTTGTCGATTTCCGCACGCAGTTGGGCAGCATGGAATTGTTCGCAGGTGTCGATTTGAACTACCGCAGCGAATTCCAGTCGGCTGGCGATAACGATGAAAATGACCTCATTCCAGAATATACCAAGGTCAACGCCCGGATTGGTTTGGGTGGCGAAAGATGGGAAATCATGGCCTACGGTCGTAACATCTTTGATGAAGCGGCGCTGCAGCAGAGCTTCGATACCCCTGTACTGGCAGGCAGCCACACTTACTATATGGATGAAGGGGCTGTGTTTGGTGTGCGAGGAACGCTGCGTTTCTGAGGCCGTAAAAAACAGAAAGCCCGCCAATTTGGCGGGCTTTTTTTTGGCCTGACATCAGGGGTTTGAAAAGGCGGTCATCCCCCGCGCTCGTCCCTGAGTAGGCTGCGCCGTATTTTGCCCGCCTCGTTGCGGGGCAGGGCGGTGACAATTTCCAGTGTTCTGGGCACCTTGTATTGTAGAAGCTGCTCCCGGCATCGATCGAGCAGGTGGTCGATCAGGGCGGGCCCATTGTCGTCGTCGGCCTCCACCACCGCGTGCACCCTTCGTCCCAGGTCGTCATCTTTGAGACCGATAACCGCCACATCCCGGACCCGATGATCCTGGCTGAGTACCGCTTCGACTTCGGCCGGAAAGACATTGGCACCCCCGGATATGATCAGGTCTGTGCGCCGATCCGCAAGATAGAGGTAACCTTCCTCATCCAACCAGCCTAGATCCCCCACACTGGTAAATCCTTCCCGAAGGCTCTCCAACGGAGCGGATCCACGGTACTCACAGGGAGGCGCTGCACCGGCAATGCGGGTGAAGATTTCACCCACCTCTCCGGGGGGGAGCGGATTTCGATCTTCATCGAGGAAGATTAAATCGGTGCCCACTCCCCGGCCCACGCTGCCCCGATGGGACAGCCACTCATTGCCGTCAATGATCGTGAGCCCGTTGGCCTCCGTTGCCGCCCAAAGCTCCAGTATCTTTTCGCCGCCCAACTTCTGTATGAAGCCCTCTTTGGCCCAGGCGGGGCAGGGGGCGGCGAGATGCCAAACCACGCGTACCGAGTCCAGGTTCGCGTTCTGCCAGCCCGGTTCCCGCAGCATGCGCTGCATCATGGTCGGTACGAGGTTCAGAACCGTCGGTCGGTGTGTTTCGATGAGCTCAAGGCACTGGCGGGCGTTGAAGCGTTCATTCAGCAGAATCCGCCCCCCCCTGAGCAGCATATTGATGGAAAACCAGAAAGGCCCGTTATGGTAAAGCGGGCCGGGAGAGTATTTGAGATCTCCGGGCTCAAAGCGCATCAGCTGGGGTATGACGGGGTTTTCCGGATCGAACAGGGCGTCCCCTGTGGTAATGATGAGCTTGGGACGCCCGGTTGAGCCTCCGGAGGCCAGTGCCTTGATGGGGTTGCTGACCTTTGGGGGCTGGTGGCTCTCAGGGGGCAAGGCAGCTGAAACGCCATCCGGATTTAAGGTGGCTCGCTCATGGTCGTTCCGTGAAATGATGACCTTGGGCGCTGCAAGGTCCAGCAGGGCACTTAATTCGCTGCTGGGTAGCCGGTAGCTTACAGGCATGGGCGTGCCCCCGGCTTTGAGGATAGCTACCGCCGCCATGAGAAAGGCATTCTCAGTGGGCAAATGAATTGGCACCAGGTCGCCCTGCACGACACCCTGATCTACCAGTTCATGGGCGAGGTGATCTGAAGCGCAGCGAAGTTGGCTTCGGGTGAGTGTATTACACTCACCCGATTGCATGGCTGTGGTCAGTACCAACTCATCAGGGTGCTGATCCGCCAACTGATCCAGAATGGCCCCCAGGGTCAGCATCTGTGTTGTCATGGTGCCTCCGAAGTCTTGTTTTCAAACGGGGTAATGGTTGTCCTATTGCTTTTCGTGCCGGTGCTAGCGAGCGTGGCGGATCGACTCAGGTTGAGCCATCGGCGTATCTGACCTGTTTTTAAATAGCGCAACATTGTATCGTCCCCGACGACATTCGGGGCTCTCCCCGCACTCGTAATTTAATCCGCTGGAGTCATGATTTTGGATCCCTTGAGTCAAGCTGCGATCGGTGCCGCAGTGCCCCAGAGCACCATGAAGCCTGCCCAGATGGTTCGCCTGACCTTGGTGGGCGCCCTTGCGGGAATGGCGCCCGATCTGGATGTATTCATTCGTTCGGATACCGACCCGCTGCTGTTTCTTGAATATCATCGGCAATTTACCCATGCCCTTATCTTTATCCCAGTGGGTTCACTGCTGTGTGCCGCAGTCTTTGCCAAAACCCTTGCTCGGGGTATTCCGTTCCTGACGGTGTGGCTGGCGGCGTTTCTGGGGTATGCCACCCACGGTTTGCTGGATGCCTGCACCACCTATGGCACGTTACTTCTATGGCCGTTCTCGGATGCGCGGATCGCCTGGAATAATATTGCCGTCATCGATCCGTTGTTCACTCTGCCGCTGTTGGCAGGGATTCTTTGGGGGTTGATCCGGCGCAATGTCTGGGCGGCCCGCGCAGGGTTACTGTGGGCGCTGTGTTACCTCGGACTGGGGCTCATTCAGCACGACCGCGCCGCAGCCGTGGGGGAGGCCCTGGCCCGTGACCGGGAGCATGGCGGCGTATCTGTTTCGGCCAAACCGACACTGGGTAATATTCTGCTTTGGAAAGTGATTTACCGGTATGACGGTCGATTCTGGGTAGACGCAGTGCGCGTGGGTCGCGATATCCGTGTTTACCCAGGCGGCTCAGTTGCGGAGTTTGATCCCGTGAAGCACTTGACCTGGCTGGATAGCCGCTCGCAACAGGGGCGGGACCTGGAGCGCTTCCGTTGGTTTTCCAGCGATTATCTGGCCATGGATACCGACAACCCCCTGATGGTTGTTGATATGCGCTATAGCCTGCTGCCCAACGAGATAAAAGGGTTGTGGGGGATCGAGTTTGACCCCAAAGCAGACGACGGGTCGCATGTGCGCTATCGCGCCCAGCGCAGTGCAGACGCCGAGCGAGCAGGTCGCCTGTGGGCTATGCTCAAGGGGGCAGAGCCCCCCGGGTGATTATTGGGCTTTCGTGAGTGCTTCGATTCGGCTTCAGCCGTTCTCGGACTGGTAGTAAGCCATCAGGATCTCCGCCACCTCCGGCCGGGAGAATTCAGGTGGCGGTGCAATACCCTCACTCAGCAGCTCACGGACTTTGGTCCCCGACAACAGGACGAAGTCGTCTTTCTCATGATCGAGTGCTTCCCGCATCATGACGACTTTGCCCAGCTTCTTTGACCAAGCGGTGTGATCGGCACTGAAGATTTCGATCTCCAGAGCACCCTCAGGGACATCGTCGGTGAAAATGGTTTGGGCATCGAAGGGGCCGTAGTAATCACCAACCCCCGCATGGTCGCGTCCGACAATGAGGTGGGTAGCCCCCATGTTCTGTCGAAAAACCGCATGCAGAACAGCCTCTCGGGGGCCCGCGTAGAGCATGTCAAAGCCGTAACCGCTGACCATCACGGAGTTGGGTGGGAAGTAGACGTCTACCATCTTACGGATGCAGGCATCCCGCACATCTGCGGGTATATCCCCCGCCTTCAGCTTGCCC
>JAKMEU010000388.1 GCA_022425845.1 Luminiphilus sp.
TCGTTCAGGTCGGTGTCCGGGCGGGGTGGGTAGTCCGACCGCTGGCGGTAGAATGCGGTCATGGCAGCCCGGTCGATCAGGGTTGCAACAGTGGCGCAGCCCGAGCAGCAGACGCGTTGTATTACGCCATCGACCTCCGCAGTAAAGCGAGCGCCGCCAGGAAGTGGCTCGCCGCAGTGAAAGCATTGAGTTTCATCGAGAGTGACGGTCAAAAGAAGTGATCGCCATCAAGTCGCCACGTGCTTGTGATGCCTTCATCAAGCGTCCAGTGCCAGCGACCTGAGATGGGCTGGGGTAGGGTAACGCGGTAGCGTCCTGAACCGACCTGGCGAATGGGCAGCACGAAATCGCGGTCGGACTCCATGGCGTGGGACAGACTCAGTCGTAATTGGGCTGCCGTGATGGAGCCCCGAAGTGCAATATCCAGCTGACGATTCTTGACTTGAAGGGTTGCACTTAGCCCCATCGATTTGGCCGCTTCCCGTCGGGCCAGTTCACGATTAATTGCCAGGCCCTCGCGGTAGTAATCGTCAATCACCAGATCATCGGCATGGCGATTGGCCAACAGTACGGTATACAGCGTGGCAACGACGGCCACGCCCGGAAGCACAATGAGAAACCAGGGCCAGAATTGTCGGTACCAGGGTTCCATGGCTTGGCGCTACCTAGTTGATACTGGGTCGGATGAATCGCGAAGGGGCAACCGCCTGCACTGTGGAACTGCCCTCCATGATGACGGTGAATTCAATGTCGGTGCCCACATCCCGAAGCAGCCTTGGGTTGGCGCGGTAGCGCAGGTCGACTTCCAGCATTTCTCCTCCCGGTATAGTCACTGTCGTATTGCCGATGATACTGCCGTGATCCAGCCCCTGAACACCAATCTCGAATCGGTGCGCGCTGTGATCCCGGTTGGTAATGTGAAGTTCATAAATATTGTCTACCAACTCGCCGGGAGCCGGCACGTAAAGCTGTGAGCGATCTCTGGATGCGGTGAGTTCCACGATATTTCTCGTCAAAAGCGTTCCAGCAAACACGGTCATCATGATGACAAGAGCTGTCCCGTAACCGAGCGCTTTGGGACTGATAACCGGGCTCCGCCGGCGGCTTGATCCTTCCCCGCTGCTATAGCTGACCAGTCCTTTTGGCGAGCCCATTTTGGCCATGATCGAGTCGCAGGCATCGATACAGAGAGCGCACCCAATACATTCGTATTGTAGTCCATTGCGTATATCAATCCCGGTTGGGCAGACCTGCACACAAAGTTCACAGTCGATACAGTCACCCTGGTGCTCACCGCGCTGGGCGAAGCGTTTGCGCGACCCACGGGGCTCTCCCCGGTGTGTGTCGTAGGCAACCACCAGCGTATTCTGGTCAAACATGACCGACTGGAAGCGGGCATAGGGACACAATTGGGTACATACCTTTTCTCGCATGTAGCCCGCATTGAGATAGGTGGCCACTGAGAAGAGTAGGGTAAAGGCCATCGCGCCATTGGCAGCAGAGAGCGTCAATAAGTCGGGGATCAATGATCGGATGGGAACAAAATAGCCAACAAACGTTATCCCGGTGACCAATGCCACGAGCACCCACCCGGCATGCTTCAGGGTTTTTTTGCGCAGCTTTGTCCACGAGGGTGGCTCCATATCGAGCTTTATCCGCTGGTTTCGGCTGCCCTCGAACCGCTGCTCTATGTACATGAAAATGGCGGTCCAAATTGTTTGAGGGCAGGTGTAGCCGCACCAAAGGCGGCCCCAGATTGTGGTCACCGCAAAGAGCGCAAATGCAGCGATGATCAGCAGGAAGCCCAGTAACACTAGGTCCTGTGGCCACAGCGTTAAGTTGAAAATATGGAATTTTCGGTCCGCAAGATCGAAAAGGATGACGGGTCGCTGATTAATACTGACCCAGGGCAGGATCAGGTAGCCCATCAGAAGCGGCCATCCTGTATAGAGCCTTATTCGCTGATAGCGCCCTTCGATGCGGCGGGTGTAAATTTTTTCCCGTCGCCGTCGGGAATCGAGCTCGCAAACTTCTGCAGGCGCTACCGCATCGATGGCGATGAGATCGTCGTGCTGGCTGGTCATGTGGCAGGTCAGTGTTTGATAAAGTTACGGGCCTGCTGGAGATACGGTGGGACCCGGTTTTTGTCCCAATCCATACACCCATGCCGTGAGGATATGAATCTTGTCCTCAGTGAGCCTGTCTCCAAAAGCAGGCATTTGCCCATTGCGGCCATTGCGCAGGGTGTGGGCGATCTGCTCTGCGGTACCCCCGTAGAGCCAGATGCCGTTGGTTAAATTAGGGGCGCCCATCAGTTGGTTGCCCTGTGCGTCGTTACCGTGACAGGCGGTGCAATAGGTTTGGAAATGTTGTTGGCCTCGCTGGGCGCGTTCGGTGTCGGCGGTCCGGGCATTCAACGACAGGAGGTACTGCGTTACTTCGTCGATCCCGACATCCCCGAGAATCGCCTGCCACGCGGGCATGGCGGCTTGGCGGCCGTGTATTAACGTGGCTTTGATGGCTTCCGGCGTGCCACCATACTGCCAGCTGTTGTCCGCCAGATTGGGGAATCCGTGGGCACCGTAGGCATCCTTGCCGTGACACTGGGCACAGTTGTTGCCGAAGAGGCGTCGCCCCATGCGCCTCACTGCAGGGTCATAAGCGATCTCTTCAACGGGCAGCGCAAGATAGCGGTCCCGCATCGTTCGGTACTGCTGGTCGGCTTTGGCTACCCTCGCTTCGTATTGACCTGTTGATGTCCAGTCCAGAAGTCCCTTGAAGCTGCCCATCCCGGGGTACAAGACGAGATAGCCC
>JAKMEU010000025.1 GCA_022425845.1 Luminiphilus sp.
CTTCAGCATCCCGCTGACCCGCCAGCAGGCGAAGCGCCCCAGCATAGGCGATCATGGCGCCGTTGTCGGTGCAAAGCGCCAGCGGCGGATAATGCACGGCCACCCCTTTGCTACCCAATTTTTCTGCCAGCGCGCGGCGCAGGCTTTGGTTGGCGCTGACCCCCCCCGCCATGACCAGCGTATCGAGGTCCTCCTGTTCCAGGGCTCGACGGCATTTAATGACCAGTGTATCCACCACGGCCTGCTCAAACGCACAGGCAATATCCGCCCTGTCCTGATCGCTGAGGCCGGTGGCTTCGCGACAATTCCGTACGGTCAGGAGGGTATGGGTTTTCAAACCGCTGAAACTCATGTCCAGGCCGGGCTGTCGCACCATGGGACGGGGAAAATCAAAGCGTCCGGGATCGCCCTGCTCCGCCAGCCGAGCTACATGGGGGCCACCGGGATAGGGCAAGCCGAGGAGCTTGGCCGTTTTGTCAAACGCTTCTCCGGCAGCGTCATCCACTGACTCACCCAACAAGTGGTAGCGTCCCAGGCCGTCCACGCGCACCAACTGACTGTGCCCACCGCTGACCAACAGCGCTACAAAGGGATATTGGGGCGGATCCTCGGCCAGCATGGGAGCCAGCAAATGCCCCTCCATATGATGCACACCCAGGCTGGGAACGCCGAGCCCGAAGGCCATGGATCGCCCCAGGGTGGCCCCGACCATCAAGGCACCCATCAGACCCGGGCCCGCGGTATAGGCAACCGCGTCCAGGGCTGCTTTGGCCAGCCCCGCTTCCGCCAGAACCTGGTTGATCAGGGGCAATGTTTTACGGATGTGGTCCCGTGAGGCCAACTCGGGCACCACGCCCCCGTACTCCGCATGCACGGCCACCTGACTGTACAGGCCCTCTGCGAGCAGGCCCCGGTCAGTGTCATACACCGCAATTCCGGTCTCATCGCAACTGGTTTCAATCCCCAAAACCTTCAAACGACATCCTCAAAGTACGTAAACGCGGCAAACTAACACGTTGATTGCCTTTGCAAAATACGGTTGGCGCCCCTATACTGCGCGCCCGCTGCCGTTGGGCGTGCCCTCTGGCGGCGAAATCAGACGAACCAGATTCATGTAACGATTCGTGTAACGATTCGTGTAATAACAGGAAGTGAGTTTAATGCCTTCAGTCAAGGTAAAGGAAAACGAGCCTTTTGATGTGGCCCTGCGTCGCTTCAAGCGCTCCTGCGAAAAAGCGGGCCTGCTGGCCGAAGTACGAAAGCGTGAGCACTACGAGAAGCCCACTACTATTCGCAAACGTGCCGCAGCGGCAGCTGTGAAGCGCCACGCCAAGAAGATGTCGCGCGAGAACCGCAAGCGACAGCGCCTCTACTGAGTCGCGGTCACGCGGCGTGAGCGATCTGGTCGCCACCATAAAGGCGGAAATGAAAGCCGCCATGAAGGCCAGGGATAAGCCGCGCCTGGCCACCATTCGGCTGATTCAGGCCGAGTTCAAACGTATCGAAGTGGACGAGCGTATCGACATCGATGATGCCCGTGCCCTCACTATTCTGGATAAAATGGTCAAACAGCGCCGCGACTCTGCCAGCCAGTATCGCGACGCTGACCGCGAAGAGCTGGCGGCACAGGAAGACTCGGAAATCGCTGTTATCCAGGAGTTCTTACCTGAGCAGCTCAGCGAAGCCGAAATCACCGCCGCTATTGATGATGCCCTGGCAGGTATCGACGCGACAGGAATGGCCGCCATGGGGCCGCTGATGGGGGTTCTCAAACCCCAGATGCAAGGTCGCGCTGACATGGGTGAGGTGTCGAGGCTGGTCAAGGCCAAGCTTAACGGCTGACCGCAGCGCGCCCCGGCCCCCAGCACACGTGGCACGCATCCCCCAAAAATTCATTGATGACCTACTGGATCGAGTCGATATCGTTGAGGTCATTGACCGACGCGTAAAACTTAAGAAAACCGGCAAGAACTTTTCTGCCTGCTGTCCCTTCCACGACGAAAAAACGCCCTCTTTTTCGGTCAATCCAGGCAAGCAATTTTACTATTGCTTTGGCTGCGGCGCGGGTGGCAACGCACTGGGATTTCTTATGGACTATGAGCGGCTGGAGTTCCCGGAGGCCGTTGAATCCCTGGCGCAATCTGCAGGTCTGGAAGTGCCCCGAGAGGAGTCCAAACCCGGCCAGGCCCCTCAGCAGGACAGCAACCGCCCTATTCTCGATCAGCTTGAACAGGCAACACGTTTCTACGAGCACAGCCTACGCAAGCACCCCGATGCGCGACGCGCTATCACCTACCTCAAGGAACGGGGCCTCAGCGGGGAAATCGCCAAGGCGTTCCGAGTGGGGTTTGCCCCCCCGGGCTGGGATAACCTGCTGCAAACAACCGGTAACGAGACCGTCAGGACTGATCGCCTCAAGGATGCAGGGATGTTGGTCACCAATGACCGGGGTCGCACCTATGACCGCTTTCGGGATCGCATCATGTTCCCCATCCTCGACGCACGGGGTCGGGTCATCGCCTTTGGCGGGCGGGTACTGGGCGATGACAAACCCAAATACCTGAACTCGCCTGAAACTCCAGTCTTCCAGAAATCCCGGGAACTCTATGGACTTTATCAAGCACGCAAATCCGAACGGAGCCTGACCCGCATCGTGGTGGTCGAAGGCTATATGGACGTGATTGCCCTCGCCCAATACGGCATTGGCTATGCCGTCGCAACGCTGGGAACCGCGACCAGCGAAGCCCACATGGAGCGCCTGTTCCGTCACGTACCCGAGGTTGTCTTTTGTTTCGACGGCGACGAAGCCGGCCGAAAGGCGGCGTTTCGAGCGCTGGAAAGTACATTGCCCGTAATGCAGGACGGCCGGCAGGCCCGCTTCCTGTTCCTGCCGGAAGGAGAGGATCCTGATTCACTGGTTCGGGCGCGGGGTGCCCAAC
>JAKMEU010000028.1 GCA_022425845.1 Luminiphilus sp.
CCAGCAGGCTGTGGTGGGTCGTTGGACTCGACCGCCCTCAGCGCGCAACGGCATGATCGCCATTCTCGAGATAGCGCTGGTGCCCACGGGTGACGTCGTCGGTGTCACCGTCCTTGAATCCAGTGGTAATGTGTCGTTCGATCGCAGCGCCATGAACGCCGTTGAAAAAGCGGCACGTTTTCCAGAGGTGAAATCACTGGAACGCGCTATATTTGAGCGCGACTTTCGCCGTTTCCAATTGCTGTTTCGTCCAGAGGACCTGAGGTACTAATGCGCTACCTGTTACCCATTGTGTTTATGGCCCTAGCCGGCCTCGTCAGTGCGCCCACCGTCGCGCAGCTCCAAATCGAAATCACCCGGGGCGTCGATAACCCGACGCCAATCGCCGTGGTGCCTTTTGGTTGGTCTGGCGCAGGCACCTCTCCCGAGGATGTGGCTCGTATCATCGATTCGGATTTGGCGCGCAGCGGCCAGTTCTCGCCGGTAAGTCGTCGCGATATGTTGAGCTATCCGACCCGGGGCTCGGATCTTTACTTCAGGGATTGGCGCGCCATAAGCAGTGATTATGTCCTGATCGGGCGCTTTGAGGCAGCGGCGCCTGGCCAGCTACGACTGGGCTGGCAGTTGTTTGACAGCACCCGGGAGCAGCAGATCGAATCAGGGTCGGTTACGGGAGCGGCGTCGGAGGTCCGGATGCTGGCGCACAAGATTGCAGATGCAGTGTACGAGAAGTTGACCGGCATCCCGGGGGCCTTTGCCACGCGGCTGCTTTATGTATCGGTCACCCGTAAACCCAATGACAAGGATTTCTATCGGCTGACGCTCGCTGACTCCGATGGGGCCCGGCCGATCGTGCTGCTCGAGAGCCGCGAGCCGATATTGGCGCCCTCATGGTCCCCCGATGGCAATGAGGTGGCCTATGTGTCTTTTGAGACCTCACGTCCGGCCATCTACCGCCAAAACCTGCGATCTGGTGCCCGTGAACAGCTGACCAATTTCAAGGGGCTTAACAACTCTCCGGTTTTTTCACCCGATGGTAATTCGATGGCCATGGTCCTCTCCAAGGATGGAAGTCCCGACATTTACCTGATGAATTTGGCCTCCAAGCGCCTCACTCGGCTCACGCAGCATTACGCGATCGATACGGAGCCCACCTGGATGCCCGACGGCCAGTCCATTCTGTTTACCTCTGACCGGGGTGGCCGTCCCCAGATTTATCGTTACGACCTGAAGAACGGTAAAACCACCCGGGTTACTTTTGAGGGCCGCTACAACGCCCGGGCGCGGGTTGCCCAGGACGGGCGCAATGTGGCCCTGGTCCATCAGCAGGGTGGCTCCTACCATATTGCCGTCCATGATCTCGTGACTGAGCGCCTCACCGTGCTCACTCAAACCCAACTGGATGAGAGCCCGACGATCGCCCCCAACGGTTCCATCGTTTTGTATGCGACCAAACGTGAGGGCCGCAGTATTCTGGGTGCAGTCGCGGTAGATGGAGGGGTCAGTTTCAACCTGCCGGCTCGTGATGGCGAGGTGCAGGAGCCGGCCTGGTCGCCTTACATGCCGTGAAAATACTGCGGTACGCGCCCGGGAGCTTGATGCGGCCGGCGGGAGCAAAAGCCCCCTTGGAATTGGCAAGAAAATTTGCGATTCAGACAGCAATTTTCTGGCAATTGCGATACATTATCGCCTGCGGTTTATTTTTTAATGCTCAGACAGGACGGATTCATGAAAGCATTTCCCCTAGCCGGTAAGGTTGCCACGCTCCTCTTCGCATCATTGGTGCTGGTGGCTTGTTCAAGCAATGAAACCAACAGTGATGCCGATGCCGAAGCGGCGGCTGCTGCTGAGGCGGCGGCTGCAGAAGCAGCAGCGGCGCAACAGGCGGCTCGCGAGGCCGAGGCACAAGCCCAGGCTGCTGCCGACGCGGAGCAACAGCGTCTTATGGATGCTGCGATGTCAGCAGGAACGGTTTTTTACTTTGATTTTGATAGCTCAGCCATGACGGATGCTGCCCGCGCTGCGGTTGATGCGCACATTGCCGTGCTCCTTGGCAACGAAGACAGCGTTCGCCTTGAAGGCCATACCGATGAGCGTGGCACGCGGGAGTACAACCTTGCACTTGGCGAGCGAAGAGCGAATGCCGTCAGAGACTACATGGTGGCCAATGGCGTCCCCAGCTATCGAATTGAAAGCATCAGCTATGGTGAAGAAAATCCTGTGGCGTTCGGAACGGGTGAGGCCAACTGGTCACAAAACCGTCGTGTCGAGCTCAAATAAGGCGGATTCACTTTGAAACATCGCGTTATCAAGCCGGTTTATACAGCCGGCTTTTTGCTTTTTGTCACTTTGGTTACGCCGTCGGATGTGGCCCGCAGTCAGGGGTACATTGACCTGGAGGCCGAAAGAGAAGCCGCTCAAAACACCAGCGGCCAAACTACAGTCAGCGGCGACGCGTCCTATGCCAACTCCCCAGAGGTTATGACAGCTGATCCTGCGATGGATCCCGCGGGGGGTATTCGCCCTTATTCCGGCCAGACCACAACGGTCGTGCCGCTTCAGGTTGATCCAACGCCCGATGGGGATACCGCCGTGAACACGGGCAGCATGGTCATTCAATTACAGCAGCTTCAGGAAGAGGTGCGGCGACTGACAGGTTTGGTTGAGGAGCAGGCCGCCGAGATACAGCGGCTCAAGGAGCAGGGTCTGGAGCGTTACATTGATCTGGACCGACGCATGGCAGAGCTGGCGGTTTCCGCGGGTGCGGGTGCGCCCCCCGGAGTGGCCGGCGAGGATACTGGCGGTGGTTTCACGTTTGGGGGCAGCTCTCCTCGGCCCGGGGATAACCTCGCTGGCACGGGTAGTCCGGCCGCTGAGCCCGGCGAAGAGGCGGCGTATCAGGCGGCGTATAACCATGTAAAAGCACGGAACTTTCCCGAGGCAGTGGAAGCGTTCCAGAAATTTCTCGAGCAATATCCATTGGGCGCCTTTGCCCCTAATGCGCACTACTGGCTGGGTGAGCTGTACCTGGTGCTTGATCCACCAGATCCCGAATTGGCGCGGCAAAGTTTTAAACTCCTGCTCGATCAGTATCCTGAAAACCCCAAGGTGCCGGATGCGCTGTACAAGCTCGGCAAGGTTCATTATTTGAAAGGTAATCGTGAGCGCTCCCGCTCTTATCTGGATCGCGTTATTGCCGAGTACCCGGGCCACCCCGCTGCTCAGTTATCCCGCGACTTCCTCGATGAAAACTTCTGAATCTATCCATGGGTGGTGAGGCCAGCCTGAAATTAAGGATCACCGAGATTTTTCACTCACTGCAGGGTGAGGCGAGGACGGTGGGCATTCCGACCGTATTTGTTCGGCTGACCGGTTGCCCACTGCGCTGCGTATGGTGTGACACTGAGTACGCTTTTTCAGGCGGTGACCTCATCGATGTGTCGGAGGTCGTTGACCAGGTTGCCGGGTATGGGTGCCATCACGTCTGTGTCACTGGTGGGGAGCCCCTCGCACAGCCAGAGTGCTTGCCCCTTTTGAGCCTGCTGTGTGACTCGGGCTTTGAGGTCTCGCTGGAGACAAGCGGGGCCCTGCCCATTGGTGAGGTTGACCCCAGAGTCAGTCGGGTCATGGATTTGAAGGCGCCTGACTCCGGGGAGTCCCATCGGAATCTTTGGGACAACGTGCGCCAGCTATCTCGTCACGATCAGGTCAAGTTTGTGATCAGTAGTCGCCGAGACTACGACTGGGCGCGCTTCAAACTCGATGAGTTCGCACTTCCCGAGCGCGTGGGCGACGTCCTGTTTTCTCCAACCCATGGCACCATGGCCCCGCGGATGCTGGCGGACTGGTTGCTTGAGGATAAAGTGCCTGCCCGGTTTCAGGTTCAACTGCATAAGCTGTTGTGGAACGATGAACCAGGTCGCTGAAGCTGAGAGCGGGCAACCGGTGAAGGCGGTTATCCTCACGTCGGGCGGGCTGGACTCGGCAACGATTCTGGCCCTCGCTCATCGCGCGGGTAAAGAGTGCTATGCTCTGAGTTTCGATTATGGGCAGCGGCATCGGGCCGAATTGGATGCGGCTGCGAAGGTAGCTGCTGCATTCGAAGGAACAGTGCATAAAACGGTTCGCCTCGATTTGCGGGGTATCGGCGGATCGGCCCTCACTGATGATGCCATCGATGTGCCGACTCGTCCCTCCGAGGGCATTCCTGTGACTTACGTTCCCGCGCGGAACACGGTCTTTTTATCCATAGCGCTGGGTTGGGCGGAGGTGCTGGGAGCGTCAGAGATCCACATGGGGGTGAATGCGGTTGACTATTCGGGCTACCCTGACTGTCGTCCTGAATTTATCGCCGCTTTTGGTGAACTGGCCGCTGTTGCAACCAAAGCAGGCGTGGAGGGTAATCCAGTGAAGATTTGTACCCCGATCATTGCTATGTCAAAAGCTGACATTATTGTGGCGGGTACCGAACTGGGTGTGAATTACGGGGATACGGTTTCCTGCTATCAGGCGACGGACAATGGTGCGGCTTGTGGTGTCTGCGACAGTTGCCGGCTTCGCGCCCAGGGCTTTGCCGACGCGGGCGTGGCGGACCCCACCCGTTATGCCTAAGGTACCTCATACCGGTGTAACGAACTTCAAATCTCCGGGGTCCCCAGCCCGATAGGGCATAGCCATGGTTCGTAGGGTAGAGAAGCGGGACCGGACGCAGATTTTCCAGTGGATCCTGGACGCCTGGAGAGTGCCCCACAGGAGCCCTCCTGTCGGTTCCAACCGGGACCTGGCGCTAAAGCTTTTACGGGTTTTGGTGCTTGTGGCGCTGGTGCTATCTGCAATTTTGGGTGTACTGGGTTTTGCTCTGGAAACACCCTCAGTGCTATCCAGCGCTGTGGCGGTAGGGGTATTCTTTTTTACCCTGCACCTGTTCCTGTTCTGGGAGCGGCTGCCATTGCTCTGGATTCGACTTGCCCTTGTGGCAGCTCTTCTTGGTTTTCTACTGCGCTGGATCGTTGCGCTACTGGTTCTTGAGCCCGCTGATATTCCTATCGCCTTACTGAGCTCGATGGCCTATATCCCTATGCTTCTTATCGTGGTGGGGCTTATGGAGGGCCTGCGCCGGGGCGTAGCCATTGGTCTGTCTGTAGCATTGGTGATGGGGCTGAGCTTGACGCTGGCGGCTTTTCGACCCGAGCTTTCGGAGGTATTTCTGGATGATCCGCGCCTGGGACTTTTGGTGGCGGTCTTTTTGGCCGTGTATGTTTTTTTCCTGAATGCCTGGGGAGGCCAGCAGACCGAGCTGGAAGAAGCTGAGATGCAGACTTTGTTGCTCAGGGAGCGCATCAATACGGATCCATTGACAGGCCTGCTCAATCGCCGCGGTATCGACCTGGCGGTGACCAGCCTGATGAGCCGTCGTGAACCTTTTGGTGTCCTGTTGATTGACATCGATCATTTCAAAGTTATTAACGATACCCTGGGACACGATACAGGCGACCGTGCCATTAAATCATTGTCCATGAAGCTCAGGGACGTCGCCCGCGAGCGTGATGTCGTAGGTCGTTGGGGAGGGGAAGAATTCATTTTGCTATCGCCCTCCGCCGAGCCCCGTTCAATTGAAGGCTTCGCACAGCGCCTGCGAAGGGAGACGGCTGCCATGGACGTTGAGGGCGTCCCTCCGATGACAATCAGTGTCGGGATTACACGGTTTCCCCTGTATGAGCCATTCGAGCAGACCGTGAAGCGAGCCGATGGGGCGTTGTATACCGCGAAAAAACAGGGAAGAAACTGCGTGCGGTCAGAGTGGGGCGGAGATCCTGTTGACCCTGTTAAGGCGTCGTGAGTTCTTCACTAAAGGGCGCAAACAGGTAGCGGTCGTCTTCGAAGCTTTTGAACTCCAGGGCATAGCCATTGGGATCGCGGAAAAACAGCGTCTTTTGCTCACCGGCCGTACCGGCGAAACGAACGGTGGGTTGCACGATCATCGTCACGCGCCCAGCAACCCGGTTAGCCAGTGTTTCAAAATCTATGGGTGTCAGCACTACGCCAAAATGGGGAATAGGAATCTGATGCGTATCCACGGGATTGTGTAGCTCGGGCAGTGTTTCGCCCCCGCAGTGGTGGAAAACCACCTGATGACCAAAGAGATTGAGGTCGATCCAGGTATCACTGGTTCTGCCCAGCTGGCAGCCCAGGTTTTCGCAGTAAAATGCCTGTGTGACGGAGAGATCCCGGCAGGGAAGGGCAAGGTGAAACGGGCGAAGCTGCTCTGACATGGTGATTTTCTTGCACTTTTTTTAAGAATGCGTACCATACGCTCCTCGCTACGTCAGCGCATTCTTTTCGGGTCGTTAGCTCAGTCGGTAGAGCAGTTGGCTTTTAACCAATTGGTCGCTGGTTCGAACCCAGCACGACCCACCACTTTCCTTCGGGCTGGCCGTAGCCAGAGGCTCCCAGTCCGGGGTCAGTCACCTTCTCGATTTCTGCCCGTAACGACGCCTGGAGCCTGTGT
>JAKMEU010000031.1 GCA_022425845.1 Luminiphilus sp.
ATGGCTACATGGCCGTCAATACGCCAGCCATCAGGGACCACCCCCGAGCGCTGGGGAGGCAGGCTAATCAACCCGGAAACGGGCGACAGGTTTTCAACCCAGATCGGCTCGGATAAGGGAAGCTCACCCGCGCTGACACAGCCCGACGCCATCAGGGCAGCAAGCCACAGCCAACGCGGTCTCAAGACGCTACTCCCAGGAAAAGTCGACGTCGGCGTGTTGCTTCAGTTGCTCGGGTAAGAACGCCCTGAATAAATCCGATGTTTTGGTATCGCGCCAGTCACCCGCAGCCGCGTCCCATACGTAGTGAAACCCTCCGCCGGGGGTGGCCAGCCAGAGCTGTTCTGTGGGGGGCTGACGACTGAATACAAATACCACGCCATTGGGGAAGCGGGCATTAATGACGCCCTCTGCGACCGCGAGATCCGGGTCTTCCGGCAGTGCCTCGAGGCGCAATTCCACAGATTCGAAAGTCGCCTCGATAAGGTCAAAATAGTTGGAATCGCTCATGCCTTCTCCTTCGGTCATCCCGCGGCGTGAGGAGCCGCCCATCGGGACGGCCAGTAAACCCGCCCACACTGATACAATACGCTGCTTTGGAGTATAACCATCATGAAAATCCTGACAGTGACCGTACTCGCGCTGGTGATCATTACCGGCTGTGGGCAGACAGGTCCACTCAGACCCGCGCAGGAACGCCAGCAGGAATCTGAGGCAAGCGAGTGAACCATTTTCACCGCAAGGAGAGCACCCTGCACTGTGAAGGGATAGCACTCGATACCCTGGCCGACCAACATGGCACGCCGCTCTATGTTTACTCCCGGGCAGCCATTGAAGGGGCCTACACGGGTTACGAGAGGGCTCTCGCCCAACATGATCACCTGATTTGTTACGCGGTTAAGGCCAACTCAAACCTGTCCGTGCTGGGCGTGCTCGCACGCCTGGGCGCTGGCTTTGACATCGTTTCCATCGGCGAACTGCAGCGTGTGTTAGCCGCAGGTGGCGATCCGGCAAAAATCGTTTTCTCCGGCGTTTGCAAGACCCCGGATGACATGCTCAAGGCCCTGCGCGCCGGAATCCATTGCTTCAACATCGAATCAGAAGCCGAGCTCGATATGCTTTCCCGGGTTGCCTCGGACAACGGATGGGTCGCACCGATATCACTGCGGGTCAATCCCGATGTAGATGCCGGTACACACCCCTACATCGCCACGGGCCTGAAGGACAACAAATTCGGCATTGAGCTCGATTCCGCCTTCGATCTTTACAAGAAGGCTGCTGGCTTGCCCGGCGTCGAACCCATAGGAATCGATTGCCATATCGGCAGCCAGATTCTCGACATTGAGCCTTTTTCAGAAGCCGCCTGCCACCTCGCCGCGCTGGTTGATCAATTGCGAGCCGCTGGTATCGAGCTACAACATATCGATATGGGCGGCGGCCTGGGGGTGCAATACGAATCGGAGGCCGTGCCGCCGATTGCTGACTACATTGAAGCGTTAACCCGTCCCCTTGGCGCCCACAATCTGACCTTGATCCTGGAGCCCGGGCGCTCCATTGTTGCCAATGCCGGTGTCCTGCTGACGCGGGTTGAATACCTGAAACCCAGCGCCCACAAAAATTTTGCATTGGTCGACGCAGCGATGAATGACCTGCTGCGGCCCGCGTTGTATGGCGCCTGGCAGGACATCGTGCCCGTCACGGCATCCGGCGCTGAGGTGGCGTGCTGGGATATTGTCGGCCCGGTTTGCGAAACCGGCGACTTTCTTGGCAAGTCGCGGGACTTGCCGCTGACCGCCGGCGATATCCTCGCCGTTAAGGGGGCGGGAGCCTACGGTTTTGTTATGGCCTCGAACTACAATAGCCGGCCTCGTCCCGCCGAAATCCTGGTCGATGGGGACAGTGCCCACATGGCCCGAGCCCGGGAACCCCTGGACAGGCTGTGGCTGGGCGAGTCGCCCTTACCGGGGGCGCAGCTTTGAAAGTTCAGTTTACGAAGATGCATGGCGCAGGCAACGACTTCGTCGTGATCGACAATGTGCGCCAGAACCTTCGCCTGACGCCGGGCCACATACGGCGTATCGCCAACAGGCAGCGCGGGATCGGCTGTGACCAGGTGCTGCTTATCGCACCTCCGGATCACCCGGAAGCCGATTTCAGCTACCGGATCTTCAATGCAGACGGCTCACCAGCGGGTCAGTGTGGTAACGGCGCCCGCTGTTTTGCGCGGTTTGTTCGCGAGCAACGACTGTCCTGGAAAAAAGCACTCTGCGTGCAGGCCCCCGGCGGATTGATGCATCTCGAGATTGAAGACGACGGGCGCATCCGAGCCAACCTGGGTATTCCCGCGTTTGATCCCAGCGACATCCCTTTCGACGCCGATGCAGAGAGCATCGACTACAGCATCGACGTGTCGGGCGATAGCCATACTGTGGGAGCCCTATCGATGGGAAATCCCCATGCGGTTCTAATCGTGGACGATATTCAGAAGGCGCCGGTGGAGTCACTGGGTGCTGCCATTGAAAGCCATTCGCGGTTCACAGATCGCGCCAATGTCGGTTTCATGCAGATCTTGAATCCGGAAGAGATCAAACTGCGGGTTTTCGAGCGCGGAGCCGGTGAAACCCTGGCCTGCGGGACGGGCGCCTGCGCGGCCGCTGTGCACGGCATCCGTAAAGGGCTGCTCAACAACGTCGTGACAGTACACCTGCCCGGCGGTAAGCTCACAGTAACCTGGCAGGGAGATGGCGCACCCGTTTGGCTGGGCGGGCCTACCGCCTCGGTCTTCGACGGAACCATTACCTTGCATAACCGCTGACCACTGGGCAGGAATAACACCCCTATGACCGGAGATACAGTTTCAAAGCGATCCATGGCGGTGGCGCCCAGCAGCCTCGACTCGGCTGAAGTGGAGGCGTTTCTCAGGGATCACCCCCATTTTTTCCAGCAGCGCCCCGAGTTATTAACCGCTATGGCACTGCCTCACGGTGGCGAGGGTTCGGTGTCATTGGTTGAACGGCAGGTCGCACTCCTTCGCGAGCGGAACATAGAGACACGCAGTCGCCTGGCAGAGCTGACCCAGAACGCGGAGGCCAGCGAAGCACTTTTCGATGCTTCGCGACGCATGATCCTTGCCATTCTGGAGAGCGAAGACACAGCGACCCTGCGGACCACCGTTGAAGCGGGACTGGTCGACTTTTTTGGTGTGGAGTACGCCGCGCACATCTGGTTGGGACAGGATGCAGCCGCACTGGCGGATGCTATCGAGGATGATGCGGGTCGTCTGACAACGCTTCAGGGGCTTTTGCGCCGCCAGCGCGCTTACTGCGGCGTTTTCCGAAGTGACGAAATGGCCGCCCTGTTTCCGGCCTGCGATGCCGAGGGATCAGCGGCTATTGCACCCCTGGAGGTCGAGGGACAACTGGTTGGGGCATTGGCGGTCGGCTCCAGCGATGTGAACCGCTACGACAGCACGGTGGGAACGCTTTTTCTCGAGTATCTGGCCGAGGTCATCACACGCCTGCCCTGCCTCGGACCACTCAGGACCACGTGAACGAGTCGCTGGCCGCGGCCCGGAAACAGTTCCTCGATTATCAGCGGGATGTCCGACAGGTCTCACGCCACACCCTTGATGGCTATGGGCGTGACATCGAACGCTTCAGCAATTTTTGCGGAGAGGCCGGTAAGCAGCGCCCCGACGCCATACAGGAGTCGGATGTTCGGGCCTGGGTAGCCAAATTACATCGCGAAGGTCTGTCTCCCACCAGCATACAGCGCTCGCTCTCGTCCGTTCGTGCATTGTTCCGCTTTCTTTCCGAACGGGACCCCTCTGTCGGTAACCCCGCGCTTGGCGTGCAGGCACCCAAGATTCGCCGCAACCTGCCAAAGACCCTGGACCCCGATAGCGTGGGTACCCTTTTTAAATGGCAGCCTGAGACGACACTGGACCACCGCGACATGGCGATGGCCGAGCTACTTTATTCTTCAGGACTGCGCCTTGCCGAGTTGGTCGCTGCGAATATTGGCGATCTGGCCATGGGCGAATCCACCATCACAGTCACAGGAAAAGGGCGTAAAACCCGGACTGTACCCGTGGGCGGTCCAGCCATCGCAGCGATTAAACAATGGCTGTCGCTGCGCCCCCTAGGCGCTGAACCCCTGGACGCATCGGCTCCCCTGTTTATCTCCAGCCGGGGACAGCGCATTAGTCCGAGAAGCGTGCAGTTACGCTTGCAGCGGCTGGCCAAGTACAGTGCCCTACCGGGCAAGCTGCACCCCCATATGCTGCGCCACTCCTTTGCCAGTCACCTGCTGGAGTCCAGCGGTGATTTGAGGGCGGTGCAGGAATTTCTCGGGCACTCTGACATCAGTACCACGCAGATATACACGCATCTCGACTTCCAGCACCTCGCCAAAGTCTATGACTCGGCTCACCCCAGGGCACGGCGCAAAAATAAACCATGATCAAGGTCATCACCTTTGATCTCGACGACACCCTCTGGGATGTTCGGCCCGCGCTGGTCAAAGCAGAGGCCGCGCAAAATGCCTGGCTCGACACCCACTATCCCGACGCCCGGAATCAACACCATCCGGAAGAGCTGGCGCGTGTACGGCGGCAGGTGCTTGATGAGCGGCCCGATCTGGCCCATCACATCAGCGCCTTCCGGCAACAGGTTCTCAGCCGGCTGCTTTTGGCATCAGGGGTACCGCCTGATGAGGCAGAAAACGCCGCGCAGCAGGCCTTTCAAGCATTTATCAACAAGCGGAATGACGTGGACCTGTTTCCACAATCTGTGCCGGTATTGACGGCATTATCGGCAACCTATTCCCTGGGCGCACTCACCAACGGCAACGCGGACGTCAACAAAACGCCGCTGGGCGGTTTTTTTGATTTTGCACTGAAAGCCGAGGACGTCGGTGCGGCCAAACCCGAAACCGCACTGTTTGACCACGCCATGCGAACAGCCGGCGTCGGACCGGCGGAAATGCTGCACGTTGGGGACAGTCACGACCATGACGTCACGGGTGCCTATCGCGCAGGGGTTCGATCCGTCTGGTTTTCAAAAGAGGGTGGCCGTAGTGACCTGGCAGACTTCGTCATCGGCTGCCTGACGGAACTGCCGGGGGTGTTGCGAAAACTGGACGACCGCCGCTAAGCGGCCTGACCTGACTCAAATAGCTTCTGTGCCGGTCTCACCGGTTCGAATCCGAATCACCTGGTCGAGATCTGAGACAAAAATCTTGCCGTCGCCGATCTTACCGGTGCCCGCAGCGCCAATGATGGCTTCGACAACAGCATCAACCTGGTCGCCGGCGCAGGCCACTTCCAGCTTGAGCTTGGGAAGAAAATCAACGACATATTCCGCACCCCGATACAGTTCGGTATGACCCCGTTGACGCCCGAAGCCCTTGACTTCAGTGACGGTGACGCCCTGCACACCAACGTCAGACAGCGCCGCGCGCACGTCGTCCATTTTGAAGGGTTTGATAATGGCTGTAACGAGTTTCATGGAGAGTGCTTACCTTTGACCTGCAGTAGGCACATTATGATCTGCTCTGGGAATTTGGCAATGCCATTGCTGCGATTAACCGCCCTGAAGCCATAGAGAGCAAAAAAAAGGGGCCCAAAAGGACCCCAAACACAAACCCATTGCGAGGTGTCAACGGGCTGAGGTGAACTCGGGGTAGGCCTCCATACCGCACTCCGCTATGTCTGATCCCTCGTACTCCTCTTCCTCGGAGACACGCAGGCCCATGACAGACTTGATCGCAAAGAACACGATCAGCGACGTGAGGAAAACCCAACCAAAGATAGTGAGTGCGCCTATGATCTGCCCGGAGAAAGCCGCATCGCCATTGGTCACTGGCACCAGCAGCAGACCCAGCAGGCCCACTACCCCGTGTACAGAAATGGCACCCACGGGATCATCGATCTTGAGCTTGTCGAGGGTGATAATAGAAAACACCACCAAGACGCCACCGAGACCGCCAAACAAAGTCGCCTGAAGCGCTGAGGGCGTATCGGGACCCGCAGTGATAGCCACCAAACCTGCAAGACAGCCGTTCAACGCCATGGTCAGGTCAGCCTTACCGAACATCAGTTTGGCCGTAACGAGGGCCGCAAGGCAGCCGCCGGCAGCCGCCGCGTTGGTATTCATGAACACAACTGCCACGGCATTTGCCGAGTCTACCGAGGCCGTTGCGAGGACCGAGCCACCGTTGAAACCGAACCAGCCCAGCCACAGGATGAACGTGCCCAGGGTTGCGAGGGGAAGATTCGCTCCTGGAAACGCGTTGATCTGGCCGTCGGGGCCATACTTGCCCTTGCGTGGACCCACCAGGATAACCCCAGCGAGAGCAGCAGCGGCACCCGCCATATGGACAATGCCCGAACCGGCAAAATCGAGGAAACCCAGGTCGCCCAGGGTATACATGCCGAACACCGGATTGCCACCCCAGGTCCAGCTCCCCTCCATGGGGTAGATGAAGCCTGTCATGACCACGGCGAAACCGAGAAAAGCAAACAGCTTCATCCGCTCTGCCACAGCACCGGAGACAATCGACATGGCCGTAGCGACAAATACCACCTGAAAGAAGAAGTCGGCTGAGGGCGCATAGGTGGCCGGCTCCTCTGCTCCCGTGACGCCGTCACCGGTAATGCTGCTCAGCAGGTAATCACCGCCGTACATGATCGCGTAGCCGCAGACCATGTACATGGTGCAGGCAACCGCAAACAAAGTGACGTTTTTGGTGAGAATTTCGACGGTGTTCTTGCCCCGGACGAGGCCCGCCTCCAGCATGGCAAAACCCGCTGCCATCCACATAACCAAAGCGCCGCACACCAGGAAGTAAAAGGTGTCCAGCGCGTACTGCAACTGAAAAATTTCGTTCTCCATGACTAATTCCTGTACCCGATGAATTAAATAGCGGCTTCGCCGGTCTCGCCGGTGCGAATGCGAATGATTTGGTCGATGTCCGTGACAAATATCTTGCCGTCACCGATTTTGCCGGTGTGGGACGCGCCCGTTATGGCTTCAATGACCTGGTCGACTTGTTCCACTGTGACGGCGGCCTCGATCTTCACCTTGGGGAGAAAATCAACAACGTACTCCGCGCCGCGGTACAACTCGGTGTGGCCCTTCTGTCGGCCGAAACCCTTAACTTCAGTAACGGTGATTCCCTGGACTCCCATCGCGGACAGGGCCTCCCGGACGTCATCGAGCTTGAATGGCTTGATGATGGCTGTGACTAATTTCATGCGAACCTCCATTCGGGGGCGTCAGGTGACACCACGGCAGGTGCAGGCGAGCGGACTAGCATGGGCAACTCCTCTTTGTTGGCATTCTGTTTTGCAACCGCACCAACGTTGTCGCCGGGCGGCATGGTCAATCCTTAGCGACTGCCATACCAACAAAATTAAATTGTTTAAAAACAATGTCTTATAGATAATCCACTTAACTTTTCAGGCATCCCAGAGGACGCGTCACGCACCAACGCAGTGCGCTGCCGCCCCGCCAATGGGCGAAAATGGGTGGCTGGGATGTGGGGCGAACACGCCGCATGGGTTACATTGACCGGCGTGACAAGGGATCGAGGAGTGGCGCTGATGCCTGACCAAGACAAAGGACAACCGGGCTCCGGAGGCAACAACTCCGGCATAGGTGGCGGACCCGGGGAACTGTTTGAGCGGTTGCTGGGCCCCGACAATCCCGTTTTGAACCAACTGGACAAAAATGCAAAGGCATTGGCACAGTCCGCCCTCGCCAAGCTGGACGTGGTCTCCCGCGCTGAGTTCGATGCCCAGGCCGCCGTATTGCAGCGCACCCGATCGCGTGTCGAGGCCCTGGAAGCTGAGCTTTTGAAGCTCACTGAACAGCTGGAGGCCATCGAACAGGACCGCGGCGCGGACTAGGGGCCTTTGGGATAAACCCTTACGCCGCTCCGGAGCTCAAACCCATCGGCCGTTGCCTCGCGGCCTGCCCGCAGCACACCTCACCAGGGAAGGACTATGAGTCACGCAATCATCCTGTCACGTGCAGGGTTGGGATTGTCTGCGCCACTGGTTTCTGTGGAAGCACATCTGAGCAATGGGCTCCCCGCCTTTTCTGTCGTCGGACTACCCGAGAGTTCCGTTCGCGAGTCTCGCGAACGCGTTCGCAGCGCGCTCATCTGTTCGCACTTTAAGTGGCCGGATCGCAGGATTACCGTGAGTCTCGCCCCCGCCGAAATTCCCAAGGCGGGCGGGCGCTTTGACCTCCCTATTGCCCTCGCGATTCTTGTGGCCTCAGGGCAGTTGTCCCAACGTCACACCCTTGACCGCGAGTTTATGGGTGAGCTGGGCCTTGACGGCTCGCTTCGCTACTGCCGAGGGCTTCTGCCTGCGGTTCAGGCCGCCACCACCGCGAACCGGGAATTGCTGTTGCCCCTAGTGCAGGCCGAAGAAATGGCCAGGGTGCCGGGCAGCCGCGTCGCCGGAGCCCGGGACTGACTGGAAACCTGTGGTCTGCTGAAAGCAGGGCCTCTACCGCTCATCTCCGCCAGGGTTTCAAGCGCGGTCACGACAAGCGCCGCTGACCTGACGGAGGTCGTTGGTCAGGTCCTGGCCAAACGTGCATTGGAAATCGCAGCTTCCGGAGGACATCACATGATGATGGTGGGGCCACCGGGCGCGGGTAAAACCCTGCTCGCTACCTGCATGCCGGGCCTGCTTGGAAACACCAGCCCCACGAAAGCGTTTGAGCTGGCCCTGATCAGGGATCTACTGGGTCTGGAGTTTGAGGCGGGCCGTCCCTTCAGGGCACCGCATCACAGCACCACGGGCGTTGGGCTGATCGGCGGCGGACGGACGGCCTGTCCGGGGGAAGCCTCTCTGGCACACGGAGGGGTGTTGTTTCTGGACGAACTGCCTGAGTATCCCAGAGCCGTACTTGATTTGCTCCGACAGCCGCTGGAGTCGGGGGAAGTGTGTATCAGTCGTGCCCGTGGTGTTTTTCATTACCCGGCCGCATTTCAGTTGATTGCCGCCATGAACCCCTGCCCCTGCGGCTATGCGGGTGACGACAGTAACGAATGCTGCTGCAGTGCCTCGACGGTTCGACGCTACCAGGCCCGGGTATCGGGCCCGCTCATGGACCGCATTGATCTTCATGTCGGCCTTGAACGACAGACCGCAGCAACCTTGCTGGCGACGGAAACCGATGGCGCCTCAAGCGACGCGGTCAGGTGCCGGGTAAACGGCACTCAAATACGGCAGTTGGAGCGGCAGGGAACCCTGAACGCTGGGCTTAGCGGTGGCGCCTTGCTCTGCCATTGCGCCATGGATCAGACCGTTCAAAGATGGTTTGAGGGAGTGAGCGATCAACTGCAGCTGTCAGGGCGGGCTATACACAAGACCTTGCGTGTTGCCCGGACGCTGGCGGATATGGCACAGGAGGAGGAGATTGGGGAAGTTGCACTGCTGGAAGCACTGAGCTATCGCTCTCGACTCCCCCAATGACCTTACTGGCTGTTGTTCACCATGTAATCTACGGCAGCGTGAATTTCTTCATCCGAGCAATCCGCACATCCGCCCCTGGCAATCATGCCCGTCCCCGCCACACCGTTGACACCACTGGCATAAAGCGCGTCTATGCCCTTGGTCATACGACTGGCCCAGGCATCTACATCCCCCAGCATCGGTGCACCCGCAGCGCCGGTTGTATGGCAGGCCATGCAGGCCCCGTTATACACATCCTCGCCCGAACGGGCAGCGGCAACGGCTGTCTCAGCTCCGGCAGCGGCACAGCTATCGTCACCCGTCGCACAGGACTGGCTGTACGGCTTGATACGGGCCTCGATCTCGGCACGCTGGGATTTGGACAGATCAATGGCAAATGTCAACGCCGGCATCAGGGCAATGATCAGGGCAACAACACGCATCATGGGATCTCCTGTTGGAATTCCGTGGACTTAAGTGGCGCGGAGTATAACCAGTTGTATCTCCGCGTAAAACAATGCGTACCGCATCCGCATAGGTTTGTTAGATTAGAATGCACCGCAATTCCATACGGACGTTAAGACATGAAACTGTATACCTTTGATCCCGCTCCCAACCCCGCAAGACTGAAAATGTTTATCGACTACAAGGGGCTGACACTGGAAACACAGCAGCTGGACATGGCGAAGGCAGAACAATTGGATCCCTGGTATACCGCGATTGTGCCCGAAGCCACACTGCCGGCCCTGGTACTGGACGATGGCAGCCGGCTCACGGAAGTCATTGCCATCGTCCATTACCTCGAGTCACTGTACCCCGAGCGGCCCCTCCTGGGGACCACGCCCCAGGAACGCGCCCAGGTCCTGAACTGGAACCACCGAATCTTCAATTCGCTTTTCATGGCCTGTGCGGAGGCTTTCCGCAATGGCCACCCCGCGTACAGTGGGCGCGCGCTCCCCGGACCCATCAACTATGAGCAGATTCCAGCCCTCGCCGAGCGGGGTCGAGCGCGTCTTGTCGACAGTATGCAGAGCCTGAACGAAACGCTGGCACAGCGCGCGTTTGTCACCGGCGACACATTCACTTTTGCCGACATCGATCTGTTGGCGGTGCTGACCTTTGCCAAATGGGCCGCTAAAACCGAACCCAGCGCTGATCACACGCACATCCTTGCCTGGCAGCAACGCGCGAGCGACGCTCTGCACGGCGCATCGTGACCGAAGCTGCCCAGATCTCACCCGGGATGAGCTGAGCGCGCGCACAGTGCGGGGAACGCCACTGTCAGGTCTCTCCGGTCTTGGGCTGGCAGCGCTGCTGGCACTGCTGTTCGGTTGCTCACAGCCAGCACAGGGGCCTGCACTGCTCGATGATTACCTGCAAAGGCTCTCCCGAACCCTGGATGCTGAAGCACCAGACGCCACGTCACTGTGGGCACCGCCACGCCTTCGGGACGCAGGGATCGCGCCGCTGGAGATTCCCCGCGCCAAATTGGACGTGCTGGACTTCCTGGCGCTATCCGGCTGTGAGTTGCAGGTCAACCTGGGACGCCGTAATAGCAGTCTGGGACGAAATGCTGCCGCCTCGCAGGTGCTGTTACTCGACCTTGAGTTTCTTGCACTGGCACCGGCCTGTGTCAATGCACTGCGTTCGGCAGGCAACGAACAACTGGCGCTGCAAATACAGGCGGCCCAGGCGATGAAGATCAGATTTCTACCCCATCGCATCTTCAACGCCCTGCTCGCAGGACCGGAATATGAACAGTTCTGGAAATTACCCGGCGCTCTGGCGGCCTATCCAGAAACTGCGGGAGGCGCCGTTATTGATTCACTGCACTGGTTCGACCGCGCTATTCAAATGTGGCTCAGCGGAGACTATCGATTTCAGGTCGACCAATTGGAAGACCAGCTGTTTCACCTGCGCAATGGCGATGGTGGAGCGCTGCTGCTAGCCGCCACCCTGCAAGCCAGGACCCTCGATAGGGGCAATGCATTGCTGGCCCATCGTCTGGAGCGTGGCCCGCTCTGTCCTGGTACCAGCGCTACCGCTACCGCCACCACCCTTAAAACCGTGGTTTCCAAGTTTTTTGCCGGGGGGGTGCAACCCTGGCTGGCGCAGCTGGATCTTCGTGATCGTGAGTTGCTGCCCCCCATACGCGGTATCGAGGCCCAGCTCGCCCCGGTGCTGCCTGACGCTTTTCAGCGTTGGTCAAAGCAGCGCGAGGCGACCCTGACCACGCTTCGCAGCATGCCCAGAACACACATTGCGGCGTTGCAGGCGCTGGCAGCGAGCTGCACGGGAGGCCTGCTCGGGGGAGCGCCCCAGACCTAATCTCTCTGCTACACTCTGCCCACACCTGAAGGAGAATACCCATGTCCAGAGTTTTGAACCTGCCAATAGTAGCAATGATCTGCCTGTTACTGGCCGCCTGTGCCACGCCCCCGCCCACACCCTCTGTGGACTTTGACGTGGACCATGACTTCTCTGGGGATATCAAGATCGGTTTTTATGCCCTCAGTGGCGGTGTCACCGGTTCTAATCCCATGGAGCTCACGGACTTCCAGAAAGACCGCATTAACGAGGCACTGCGCAGTGCACTTGACGGCAAGGGGTACACCCTCGTGGATAGCACCCGGGACGCCGACCTCCTGGTCAGCTGGCACCTGAATACGGTGGAGAAACAGGACGTGCGCACGACGAGTTCGCCCAACTACAGCATGGGCGTTGGATACAGCCGCTACAACCGCTACGCCATGTACAACTGCTACAACTGTATGAATACAACCGATGTCAGGGTGACCGATTACACACAGGGGACCTTCATCGTCGATATGGTCGATCCGGTGAAGAACCGCTCGGTCTGGCGCAGCGTGACGCAGTCAAAAATGAAGGGTGAAATGCTCAAGGA
>JAKMEU010000032.1 GCA_022425845.1 Luminiphilus sp.
GGCATTGGCCTCCCCTTTTTTTTGCTGGAGTGCGCGCTTTCGGAAAAACCTCTCAACGCATGTTGCCTATCCGCGAATGGAGGTTCCAGCTCGGACCATGAACCCATCGCCAGGATAAGCTGTGCACCATGACCTGGTGTACGATAACGGCGTGAAAACCCCCGAACATATTCTGGATACGGCCCGGCAGCTGTTTAACGAGCAGGGTGAGGCGAGGGTCGCCGCTTCCGACGTCGCCCTGGAACTGGGCATCAGTCCCGGTAACCTCTACTATCATTTCAAGGGCAAGGAGAGCATCCATCTCGCCCTCTTCGCCGAATTTCAGCGAGACATGATTGTGCTCATGGGGCCCGTGGTGCAACCACCAGGCCTCTTCACTGACGACCGGCATACGGCTGATATCGAGACCAGCTGGCTGTTCCTGACCGTCTTGCTGGAAAAAATGCTCCATTACCGCTATGTCTACGACGGCGCGAGGGGTCTTGCCACGCAGTTTCCCGACATACAGCGTGGTTTGCGCCGATTACTGCGGATGAAATACAAGGTATGCCAGCATCTGGCTGCCCAGCTGGTCCCGGGAGCAGAGGGCCAGCCTCACCCGAGGCTGGGCAACCTGACTGAGGCCATGACGCTGTGCCTTGCCTGCTGGCTGACCTACGATCCAATTCTCCACCCTGAAGATCAGGAGGGATTGCTGGTTCACCGGGGCGTGCTCCAGATACTCGCTCACTGTGCACCCTATCTGGGGGCCGCTCAGCGTGATTTTTTCACCGATTGTGAAGCGCTATACCAACAAATGATCGACGAGAGTGCCGCTTCACTGGACTCAACGGGTCCGGATACGTTAAAAAACACCTCCGCTAATTCCGACACTGGAGAGAACAGATGACAATTGCAATCGGCGACAGCATTCCTGATACCAACCTGATGGTCATGGGAGCCAACGGACCAGAGGGGGTTTCTACCGCTGAGCTGTTCGGCGGTAAAAAAGTCCTGATGTTTGCAGTACCCGGGGCGTTCACTCCGGGCTGCTCAATGACCCACCTGCCCGGATACGTCGCCAATGCGGACAAGATCAAGGCCTCGGGCGTTGACACCATCGTCTGCCTTTCGGTGAATGATGCCTTCGTAATGGGTGCCTGGGGACAGGCGCAGAATGCTGAGGAAATCGTCATGCTGGCCGACGGCAATGGCGAACTGACCGACAAGCTGGGGCTGCAGCTTGATGGCAGCGGATTCGGACTCGGGACCCGCTCACAGCGTTACGCCATGATTGTTGATAATGGCACGGTCTCCCACCTCAATGTTGAGGAAGGACCGGGTATTGACGTCAGCTCCGCCGAATCCATGATGGCATTGCTCTGAGGTAAGCTTCCCAAGCGCAACCACAAGCCCGTCGACGAGAGATCGCTACGGGCTATCTCCCACTGGTACCAAAGCCAGAACCAGCGTTGCGATAATCAGGGCACCCATTAAATTGAGCACCAGCCCCTCCCGGAACATGGTACCGATCGCAATACGATCGGTACCGTAAATCACGGCATTGGGGGCCGTTGCCACCGGCAGCATAAAGGCACAGCTCGCGCTCATGGCGGCGGGCACCATCAGGAGTGCCGGGTCTATTCCTGCGGCGGTAGCCGCCGCGGCAAGGATTGGCATGAGCAAGGCGGTGGTTGCCGTGTTGGATGTGGCCTCGGTCATAAAGGTAACGGCGAGGCAGACCAGCAACAACATCAGGAACGTCGGCAGTGTCGCGAGCACTGTGAGCGCATCACCCGCCAGCGCTGACAGGCCCGAGGACATGAAGGCGCTTGCCAGGCAAATGCCCCCGGCGAAGAGCAGCAAAACACCCCAGGGAATGGCCACCGCCTCCTGCCAGGTAATCAGTGGATCGCCCTTTTTATCCCGGACAATAAAGAGCGCGATCACGGCAAGAAACGCCACAGAGGCGTCATTGGCACTGGGGACGCCAAGCAGCGCCCGCCAGCCGCCAAAGGGCTCCGAACGCGTCATCCACGCCAGCGCTGTCAGACCAAAAATAAGCAGCACTCGTTTTTCAGCGCTGCGCCACGGACCCACTTCGGGAAGGCACACATTGAGCGTACGGGGTAAGCCTCGTGTCAACCAGAGCGCTGCCACGGCGATGAGGACAATCACCACAGGAAGGCCCCAGGTCATCCACTGCACAAAACCCAAGGCCCGCCCAGTCGTGTCAGCATAGACCTGCATAAAAATGAGATTGGGCGGCGTACCGATGGGCGTACCCAGGCCACCGATTGAGCAGGACCAGGCAAGACCCAATAACAATGGGGGTGCCAGACGCAGCTTGTCTTCAGCGCTGTCCAGCACGGCCAGTGCCACGGGCAGCAGCATCAAAACGGTGGCCGTATTGGAAATCCACATGCTCAAAAGCGCTGCGGCCACCATAAAGCCGAGAACAAGCCGGCGGGGGCTGTCGCTGCCAACCAACCTGACAACCCCCAGTGCAACTCGACGATGCGCACCCGTGGACTCCATGCCCCGGGACAGCAGGAATCCACCCAACAACAGCAGAATCAGGGGTGAACCATAGGCAGCCCCCGTTTCTGCCGGTGTCAGGACGCCAAAAAGGGGTAGTAAGGCCAACGGTAATAACGAAGTCACAGGGATCGGGATGGGTTCGAAGATCCACCAGAGGATGCAGAGTGTCGCCGTGCCCGCCGTCACCACCATATCGTCGGACAGCCCGTTGGCCGATGCGACGAGCACAACCAGCAGGGCAAGCAACAACCCGGGCACCACAGAAATTCTTGGATTCAACACTCGTTATACTTTCAGTCGATTCAGCAGTAACCGATACTGAATAAGACACGAGAAAGTGTAAACTCCCGCGATGCATGAAATAGCCAGCACAAATTTGGTCGACCGCTTCAATCGGCGTATCGATTATGTGCGCCTGTCCGTTACTGACCGGTGCGATTTTCGCTGTACCTATTGCATGGCAGAGGACATGACCTTTCTACCGCGTCGCCAGGTTCTCACCCTGGAGGAACTGGCACGTATAGCCCGGGTGTTTGTAGGACTGGGTGTTGCCAAGCTGCGGGTGACGGGTGGCGAACCTCTGGTACGGCGCGACGTCACGGCGCTGTTCCAACAATTGGGTCAGCTGGAGGGGCTCCGGGAACTGGCAGTGACCACGAACGGCAGCCAGCTCACCCAATATGCGCCGGCCCTTCGCGCCGCCGGCGTCACTTCGCTCAATATCAGCCTCGATACGCTGGATTCACAGCGCTTCCGAGCGCTGACACGGGTCGGCAAGCTCGATCAGGTCCTGGCAGGCATTGAGGCTGCCAGAGCTCAGGAATTCTCCAGAATCCGGTTGAACGCCGTCATACTGAGGGGCAGCAACGAACAGGACATACTGCCTCTACTCGATTATGCCGTGAGCCGGGGTCTCGACATTGCCTTTATCGAAGAGATGCCGCTTGGCCAGGTCAACCTTGCGGGCAAGCCATTGGAGTTTGTAGCCAGCGACAGTATTTTGCAGACCATTTCAGAGCACCATGACCTGCAAATGGAATCCGCGCCCGAACACGGAGGTCCCGCTCGCTACTGGCGTGTCGACAACGGGCCGTCCCGGTTAGGGCTTATTTCGCCCCACAGCAACAATTTCTGCGCCAGCTGCAACCGACTGCGCGTCACCGCGGAGGGACAATTGCTGCTCTGTCTTGGCAATGAACACGCTATCAGCCTGCGTGACCTACTGCGGGATGGGGCATCCGACGAAGAATTGGGTGGCGCCATCCGCAAAGCACTCAACGACAAGCCCGAACAGCACGTATTCGCCCAACCCGACCAACCCCAGATTATGCGTTTTATGAACGCTTCTGGCGGCTGACAGACACAGGATATTATCTTGGACAAACCTCTCTATCCCGAGCTTGGCGACGCAACAGCCATCTCAGAGGCCTTTGGCAATGCGGGCTACATTTGTACCCCCCGTATTGCCACCGTGGTCTATCTGGCAGCCGCACTTAATAAGCCCATTCTGGTTGAAGGCCCACCCGGCGTCGGTAAAACCGAATTGGCAAAAACCTGTGCCGAAGTGATCGCAAAGCCACTGGTGCGCTTACAGTGTTATGAAGGATTGGATGAAGCGAAAGCCCTGTACGAGTGGAAGTACGGAAAGCAGCTCCTCTACACCCAAATTCTCAAAGAGCAGCTTGGCGATATTCTCGACGGCGCCCAGGGGTTGAAACAATCGATACAGCGCCTGCACAGCACCGGCGATGTGTTCTACGCAAAGGAGTTCCTGGAACCCCGACCCCTGTTGCGCGCTATGGAAGAAGATGAGGGCGCGGTACTGTTGATCGATGAAATTGACAAAGCGGATTTTGAATTTGAATCGCTGCTGCTTGAAGTGCTGTCGGATTACCAGGTATCAATACCCGAGATTGGAACCGTCCAGGCGCGCTCCAAACCCATGGTCTTCCTCACCAGCAACGATACCCGTGATCTCTCGGACGCTCTGAAACGGCGCTGCCTGCATCTCCATATTCCGTTTCCATCCATTGAACTCGAGGGACGTATCGTCACCGCTCGAGTACCCGAACTGCAGGAACGGCTGGGCGATCAGCTCGTGAGGTTTGTCCATGCCGTGCGAGAGTTGGACCTCAAGAAAGCGCCTGCAATTTCGGAGACCATCGACTGGGCCCGCAGCCTCGTCCTGCTCCATGCCAATCAGCTCGACGCCCACCTCGTGCACGACACCCTGAATGTCCTGCTTAAATACGAAGAAGACATCATTGAGGCAGAGGATCAAATGGGCAAACTGCTGAAGCTTGCGGATGTAATATGACGCCATCCGCGGGCAGCAGCCAGCTGCTGGCTTTCATCAAGTTTTTAAGGGGTAGAGATATCCCGGTCTCCCCTGCCGATACCCTGGACGCCGTTCAGGCGGCCAGCCTACTGGGCTATGAGGATCGTACGACCCTCAGGGACGGGCTTGCAGCGGTGCTGGCAAAAAGCAGCATTGAAGAGCTCACTTATCGGGAAGCCTTCGATATTTTCTTTGCGCCACCCGACAACACTAACGATCCCCACCCACGCGGGGAAGAACCGCAGCCCTCGCCTGACGCAGCCGACGGGCCAACGCCGGATGAAGCCAATGACGACAGCAGGCCCGCGGAACAAAGCCTTGATGACATGTTGAGTGCGGCCGCGTCACCGCTGGATCCTGCCCTCACGGATCTGAAGAACTCATCACTGCTACAGGCGCTGCAAAATGGCGATGAAAGCGCCCTGGCTATGGCCATTGAGTCCGCTGCCAGTGAAGCCCGGGTGGATGAGATACGGATGTTCACCCAGCGCGGGCAGTTCACACGCCGCTTATTGGACGCGCTGGGAGAGGCCGCACTGCGTGACGCGGCCATCGCCCTTGAGAAAACGCAGCCCCGCGCCTTTGATGAAATACAGGCCATGCGGGAGAATTTGCGACAGCGCGCTCGCGACCGGGTTGAAAGGGCCTACCTGGTCCATGCCTCAGGGGACACCGAAGATTTTCTGGACGGCGCTCTGGCCGAGGTTCGGCTGGCCAACATCAGCCCGCACCAGATGGCCCGTATGCGCAAATTGATCGACCGAATGGCGCGCAAGCTCGCCAGTCGACACGGCCGCAGAAAGCGACGTACCCGCCGCGGCCAACTCAACGTCCCCGCTACGCTGCGGGCCTCCATCGCAACCGATGGCGTGCCCTTTACCACCCGGTGGCGCCAGATCAAGAAAAAGAAACCGCAGGTGATGGCCATCTGCGATGTCAGTGGTTCGGTGGCTGCCTATGCCAAATTCCTGCTGATGTTTCTCTACGCCGTGCAGGATGTGCTACCTCG
This sequence comes from Luminiphilus sp., assembly GCA_022425845.1. Taxonomy (GTDB): domain Bacteria; phylum Pseudomonadota; class Gammaproteobacteria; order Pseudomonadales; family Halieaceae; genus Luminiphilus. The sequence continues at coordinate 5,868 of JAKMEU010000032.1, forward strand.
AACCCGCAGCTTCGCCTTCTCCAGTGCCCTGGGTGAGGTGACCGAATGGTTTGACAGCTACCCCGTTGAGGAGGCCATTACACGCGTAAACCGGGCCTATGGCGGTGCGACGGATTACGCAAGGGCACTGGAGGATTTCAGTAGCCTGGCGTTGCAGGACATCAATAAAGCGACCACCGTCATTATTTTGGGTGACGCACGCAACAATAATTCTGACCCGCGACTTGACCTGCTGGCTGAGATCAAGGCGCGATCCAAGCGCCTAATCTGGCTCAATCCTGAGCCAAGAGTCGCCTGGGGCACTGGAGATTCGGCAATGTTGCCAGTAATTCAGCACTGTCACATTGCCACAGAGTGTAATAACCTCAAGCAGTTAGAGCGGATTGTGGATAAGTTGCTATCAGATTCGCGGGGAAATTAACCTTCCCGGCGTGAAACCGCTAGCACCCTAAACCTACAAAAAGGATGTTGCAGGTCGCTTGATGGATAACCCGGATATCACAACACCCGACACAGACAGGCTGCCCCTGACCCGGTCGCTGGAGGCCGATGTTCGCGCCGAATTTGCCGTCACGCCCATCAGCGAAGGTTTATCCGGCAGTGCTTTGGTCAAGGTGCTGGGCGATTTGGATGTTCAAGGTGAATCCTTGCTCGCGGCGCTATCCGAGGCGGGTTACAAAAACCCTGACAGTGACAGCGAAGCCGTTATTCGCTGGGTTGATGCCACCTTCAACCACTGGACCAGCCATTTTCCCCTGGCGCCAGAAATGCAGGCGCTGGTCGAGGGAATGCGGCCCATGGCGGCAGCTTTTGCACTGACGGATGCACGGTTTTATGTGCCCGGCGGGCACGCCCTGCACAGACTTCTCGATGTTATACACAGTGGCTTTCAAGGCTGGCACGCCGGTCTGGGCGCCAGCGCCACCAGTATGTTGGAGGGCGCCGGGGACGTCGTAGAGCGCGCCTGCAGTGACTTCCCCAGTGAACCCAGGGTCGACGAGATGCTGGCCCTGTTGCGGGAAAAAATGGAGGGGCACCATCGGCAACTGGAACAGTTGGATGACGTCCTGCTGGAACGCGAGTGGACTACCCTGGGCGACGATGCTGCTCGGCTGTCCGTGGCCAAAGCCCTCAACAAGATAGTGTCGCAACACGAATTACCGGGCTCAGTCGCGCGCTTTATCAAGTCCGACTGGTTCGAAAGTGGTGTCCAGACCGTCAGGGAACAGGGCTTCAAGGGTGATGCCTGGCGAACCTTTACCGACACAACCCAACTTTTGGCCGAGGCTGTCCAGCCGGTTAGCCGCAATGACGAATCCGGGCAGCGGCGACTGAACACCACCATGCAGCAGTTGCCCACGACGCTGTCGAAATTGCTGGTCAGTCTGCAGCCCGATGCGGATGCGGTAGCGGGTGCGGTGGGGCTGATCGAATATGCCCTGCTGCGAAACCTTCGTGGCGAAGATCTGGGACTCCTGCACGCTGAACCCATCAAAATAGAGGGTCTGGCTACCGACACGAGTGACAGTGAAGAAGCCCTCGAGGAACTGGGTATCTCCAGGGGTAACTGGTTTGCGCTGGACACACCGGAAGGTGAAACGCGGATTCGATATGTAGGTTCCCTGGTTGACAACCACTACCTGTTATTCATGGATTTTCTCGGCGCCAGAACACTTCGGAAAACGTGGCCTGAATTTCGGGCGCTGGTGAGCTCGGGGGAAGCACGCTGCCTTCAGGCACCCGACAGTTTCTGCCTCTCCATGGTGCAAACCATCGACCTGCGACGTGCCGAGCGCGCGAAAGAGGACGCTGAACTCGCAGCTGCAGCCGCCGAGGAACAGGCCGAAGCCGCAAGGGCACAGGCCGCCATGGCCGAAACCCTGCAGGGTGAAGCCCCTGCCGAAACCTACCGGGAGGACGACGAGCGACCCTCTGAAATCTCAACGCCCCCGGCAGAAACACAGCGCAATGAAAACAGCGCCCCCCCTTCTGTGGAAGCGCCCTACGAAAGCAACACCGTGGTCAAATTGCAGATCCCCATGGGCACCTGGATGGGTTTCCATGACCGCGACCCGCCCCTGATGGCAAAGGTCGCTGTTCGGGATCTCGAGAAGGACAGCTATATTTTCACCAATCGGGACGGCATCAAGTTGCGGGAACTCACCGTGCCCCAACTGGTCGCCCTTATTGACCGGGATATGGTCGATATACTTGAGCGGAAGACAAACTTTCGCGAAACCGTCAACCAGATGCGCTCTGATCAGGAACGCCTGGGCACGGGTGTCAGCTGATACAACCTGCCGCGACAGGGCTCAGCCCATGTCCTCCAGTGACAACCCGCCATCCGAGTTTCCCTGAACGCCCCCCTCACTCGCGAGCTTGATGCGCAGGCGCAGATTGTTGGCCGAATCGGCGTTTTTCAATGCTTGATCCTCCGAGATCTTGCCCTCCTGAAAGAGATCAAACAGTGCCTTGTCGAAGGTTTTCATACCCAGGTTGTCGGACTTGTCCATCATTTCCTTGATGCTGGCAATTTCACCCTTCAGGATGAGTTCCCGAATACTGGGGGTGCCGAGCAGTACCTCGATCGCCGCGGCCCTGCCCCCGTTCGTGGCCGGAATCAGGCGTTGGGATATAAACGCCTGCAAGTTCAATGACAGGTCGAGCAACAGCTGTGAGCGCTTCGCTTCGGGGAAGAAGTTGATGATTCGATCCAAGGCCTGGTTGGCATTGTTTGCGTGCAGGGTCGAAATACACAAATGTCCGGTCTCGGCAAAAGAGATGGCATGCTCCATCGTTTCACGATCACGAATCTCACCGATCAGGATAACGTCCGGCGCCTGCCGCAGCGTGTTTTTAAGCGCGTTGTGCCAGCTCCGCGTGTCGACACCCACCTCGCGCTGGTTAACGATGGACCGCTTGTGCCTGTGCACAAACTCGATAGGGTCCTCGATCGTGACAATATGTCCGGCATTGTTGGCGTTACGGTGATCAATGAGTGCCGCCAGCGACGTTGATTTTCCAGACCCTGTCGCCCCTACAAAAAGGATCAGGCCGCGTTTCTTCATGATCAGTTCTGGAAGAATCTCGGGTAGGCCAAGGTCCTGCCAGTTCGGGATGTCGGTCACGATATGCCTTGCAACCACTGAGGCCTGGTTGCGCTGGTTGAAAACATTCACCCTGAACCGGCCCACGCCCGCGATAGAAACGGCGAGGTTGAGTTCCAACTCCCGATGAAACTCCTCCTGCTGGGTTTCATCCATCATTTCAGCCGCTATTGCGGCGATCTCACCGGGCTTAAGGACCTCACTGGCAATAGGTTTCAACTGCCCGTCGAACTTGGCGCAGGGTGGCGCTCCGGTACTCAGGTAAAGATCCGATCCCCCGTCGTCCGCCAACGTTTTCAACCACGATTCGATTCGCATACTGCATCTCCCTGATGACCCGCGACCGCCCTCTGTTTTTCTAGACTAACTGTACCCCGTTGGCTACAGCCCTTACACTTGCACCGCCACCTAACCGACTGACGCCCCTTCAACTTGCGGGGGTCGCTGTATCAGGAGATCCGTCGCCCTTGGACTTGCCACTGACTGCGAAACACCCTCTTATTGCGGCCGCGGGACCTGACCTGCTGTCGGGTATTTGCCGCGGTATCGAGAAGGAGGGACTGCGTGTTGACTCCTCGACGGCCCTACTTGCCCAGTCGCCCCATCCCAAGACACTCGGCTCAGCACTGACTCATCCGTCTATAACCACGGACTATTCCGAATCCCTGCTCGAGTTTATCACCCCTGTCGCCCGGGATGTGCACCTCACATTGGCCCAGCTCGACGCCCTACATCGCTATACCGCCTCGCAACTCCAGGGCGAATTGGTTTGGGGCGCGAGCATGCCCTGTATTGTCGCCGGAGAACGTGGTATTCCCATCGCCTACTACGGCACTTCGAATGTCGGACAGATGAAACGCGTGTACCGGAATGGTCTCGGCGTGCGATACGGCCGCATGATGCAGGCGATCGCCGGTATCCACTACAACTTTTCCCTACCGGAAACTTTTTGGCAGGCGGCCTGGGAGCATGATGGACGGCAGGGTAGCCTTCAGGACTACCAGACTGCCGGCTACCTGGGCCTGATCAGGAATTTTTTTGATCGAGCCTGGCTGCTCATCTATCTTCTGGGAGCCTCCCCCGCCGTCTGTGCCAGTTTCCTGAGTGGGAACCGCAGTCATCCGCTATTGCCCTTTGATGAAACGGGATCAAGTCTTTACCTGCCCCACGCGACCTCACTGCGTATGGGCGACCTGGGCTACACCAGTAACGCGCAGTCCAGCCTGGATGTTTGTTACAACAACCTCGATAACTATCTGGCGACTCTCAGTGACGCCATTCTCACACCCCATGCCGATTACGCCGCTTTTGATGTGACTGACGAGGGCGAACTCGCCCAGCTTAATGACGCGCTGCTGCAAATAGAAAACGAGTTTTACAGTCCCATTCGTCCCAAACGGGTAGCCCAGTCTGGGGAGGCTCCCGTTGTCGCCCTGGGACGCGGTGGTATCGAGTACATTGAAGTCCGATGTATCGATATAAACCCTTTCCTTCCCCTGGGAATCGACGCTGAGACCATGCACCTCATTGATGTTTTCCTTTGCGATGCCGTGCTCTCAGAGAGCCCTCTCTGTGATGAGCAGGGGCAACGCCGGAATAAGGAGAACCTGCGCCGTGTCGTCAACGAAGGCCGAAGCCCCAACCTTCGCCTGCTGACGCCTGACGGCGAGCAACCCATGGCAGAAGTAGCAAAATCCCTGCTCGACAGCATGGCTGAGACCGCCCGGTTACTCGATACCGCGACAGGCAGTCGTGCCCACAGCGAAGCGGTTACCACGGCCTACGAGCGCCTTGGTGAGCCGGAAAATACGCCATCGGGGCGCGTGCTCCGGGAAATGCGCGAGCAAAAAGTCCCCTTCTGGCAACTCGCATTGAACTACTCGAAGCGCTGGCATGAGGACTTTTCAGCGCGACCTCTGGACCCCACTGAGTTTGCCGAATTCCAGACAGCGAGCGCAGTCTCACTGCGGCAGCAGGCCATTCTGGAGGAGGACACCGCAGAAACTTTCAGGGAATACCTGGAACGCTTCTACAGCCAGTACCAACCATCGAGAGACTGACTCTGGTTTCCTCTCATGCAGGGCTCAAATGACAGGCAAAAAAAACCCCGATCGATGACCGGGGTGTACTTACCTGCGAGGGCTTTACCCCTATTCTGATGACGCCTCAGCTTCGACAATATCAATCAGCTCCACCTCGAACACCAACGTGGAGTTCGGTCCGATAAGCTGACCGGCCCCACCGGCGCCATAGGCCAGGTCGCTGGGGATATACAGCTTGTACTTGGCCCCCTCTTTCATGAGCTGCAGGGCCTCTGTCCAGCCCGCTATAACCTGGGTCACACCGAAGGTAACTGTCTGGCCTCGACCATAAGAGCTGTCAAACTCGGTGCCATCAATCAAGGTGCCACGGTAGTGCACCTCTACCTGATCTTCGGTACCGGGTGAAGCACCGGTACCCGGCTCAAGAACCTCGTACTGTAGTCCAGAATCAGTAACGACCACCCCTTCGCGCTGCGCGTTCTCAGCCAGAAAAGCCGCGCCAGCCTCGGCATTGCCCGCCGACAGCACCTCCTGCTCAGCGTCACGTTCAGCCTGCAGTTTTTCCTGGAAAGCCATCATCTCCGCGGTGACCTCTTCCTCAGTGAGGCGCGGCTCAGCACCGTCGAAGGCATCGCGCATGCCCAGTGCGTAGGCATCCACATCCAGGGTCATGCCATCTGCCACCATTCGCTCACCCATACGCAGGGCAATGCCATAAGACAAACGCTTTTCGGGTGTGTCGAGGGTCATTGGCTCGGGCTCCTTGGCCGGTTCCTGGCAAGCAGACAATGCGCCCACCAAAAAGGGCGCCATCAAAAACGTCGCAGCGCGACTACGATTCATTCGCAACATGAGTTCTTCCTGTTGATTGATAGTGGGATATCCCAATGGGATTCGTTATTCAGCGGGACACATGGTACTCACAGTGCCACCATTCTGCCACCCGGGACAGGCCCTCGTTTTGAGTGCCTAGCGGGTCAGAAGTTCCACAACAGCCTCCGCCTGATGCAAGTCCAGGGCAGGACTGGCGGCAGCGACGGCGAGCATCAGGTTACTCGAGGGGTCGCTGGCAGCCCCGACAGACAGGTCCTCGGGCCCCAATGCCTGCAGCACCTCCATGTAGAGTTCAGCGAGGGATCGCTCTGCCATCAGCTCCAGCCCCTTCAAACGCTGTCGCTGTGAGTGGAGGTCTTGCCGCCCTCGCCATGCCGTCCGCATCGATCTGAGAGGTCGAACGATATCCCGATTCCAGGGCTCAGCCGCTTCCCTCAATTTCTGATAGCCGACGGCACTGAGGAGCATGTGGTTCTGATCCAACCAAACCAGTAGCAGCAGCTCCAAAACCACGCTGCCCTGCTCGTCCTGCAGGCGCAACAATGCCTCAGCGACATCGGGTTTTGACCACCTCTGAAGCGCCCAGGCCCAGAAAACCTCCACATCCGGCATGTCAGGAATCTCCAGGGGGTTCCAGGGCGAGGCTGGCAATCAGCGCCAACTTGTCCCGCCGTGAGAGCTTTTTGATACGCGCCTCCAGCGCCAGCGCTTCGCCTCGGGAGCCAACACAATCCTGCCAGGCCAATTCCACAGGACGCCGAGACCGGGTATATCGCGCGCCGCCCGCCAATTCCCCGTTATGTTGTTTGAGACGACGGGCCAAACTGAGCGTAACACCCACGTAAAGCGTTTCATCCGAGCAACGCACCATGTACACCCACCACAGGTCAGGTTCCCGCGAACATGTTTCAGTGGCAGTAGGGGTGCTATATTGTGGCATCATATAACCGTTGTACCATTTTTCATCTGAGGGAGTATCCATGAGCGAAAGCATCGTCCACGTAAGTGAAGCCACCTTTGACACGGAAGTCCTGTCCTCTGAGCTTCCCGTTCTTGTGGACTTCTGGGCCGAGTGGTGCGGCCCCTGCAAAATGATCGCACCCATCCTTGATGAAATGGCGACGGAATATGCAGGGCGATTGAAAATATGCAAGGTTGATGTGGATTCCAATCCCGGGATTCCTGAAAAATTTGCGATCCGCGGCATTCCCACCCTCATTGTCTTTAAAGACGGTAATGCTGTGGAGACCAAAGTCGGCGCCTTGAGCAAGACACAGCTGAGTGCCTTTGTAGACGAGTGCCTTTAAAGCGGAGAGCGAGCACACAAGACCCATCGGGTCAGGCACGAAAAAGCTGAAAAAAAGTTAAGCGCGGGGGTCTGGACGCCCTCCGCTCTCAGTGCTAGTTTATACGGGTGGTCGGACCCCTCTGGTCTGCCCTTGTCCCTTTCCACACTTTTTTGTACCTCTGGCGATTCGTATCGCATGGGTGTGCGAGAAGAAAGCTGGTAAAGGTCAGTTCATTTCTGCCACGGGCACCACCCACGGCAGCACCCCTTTTTCCCAATGATTCCGGATATGACTCGTGGATGAAAACAATAGCTCAATGAGCAATGAAACCGAGGCAGCAAGTGCCTCTGAAGCACCCGTCGCAGGCGCAACTGAAGCGCCAGCACCTGAGGCCAGCGACAGCGACGCCACGGCCACCCGCACGCTGAAGCTAAACCGCGGCGAAACACCCGACGGGGCCCCTGACCCGTCCGCAGCCGACAACGGCGAAACTGCGCCACCGAAAGCAAGCGCAGAGGGGACTGAGGCGTCCGAGAAAGAAGGTGGCAACAACAACCGCCGGGGGCGCAACAGGCGTCAACGCCGACGGGATCCCAATACCCCCAGCGCCAATCCGCTGAGCCTGACCGAATTGAAGAACAAGTCCACTCAGGACCTGATCGACATGGCTCAGGAGATGGGCCTTGAGAATATGGCCCGCTCCCGCAAGCAGGACATCATATTCGCCCTTCTGAAGCGCCACGCCAAAAGTGGCGAAGATATATGGGGTGACGGTGTCCTGGAAATACTCCAGGACGGCTTTGGATTTCTGCGCTCTGCGGACTCTTCCTATCTGGCCGGTCCAGACGACATCTACGTGAGCCCCAGCCAAATTCGCCGGTTTAACCTGCGCACGGGTGACACCATAACCGGCATGATCCGACCGCCTAAGGACTCCGAGCGCTACTTCGCCCTGCTCAAGGTCAAGGACGTCAACTTTGAAGCACCCGAAAGCGCCAAAAACAAGATCCTGTTTGAAAACCTGACGCCGCTGTTTCCAAACGAGCGTCTGTCGCTGGAAAAAGGAAACGGCTCAACCGAAGACCTGACCGGGCGCATCATTGATCTCGTGGCTCCTATCGGAAAAGGACAGCGCGGTCTGCTGGTGGCCCCGCCCAAAGCGGGCAAGACCATCATGATGCAGAACGTGGCCCAGGCCATTATCACCAATAATCCTGAGTGCTACGTCATTGTCCTGCTGATCGATGAACGGCCCGAGGAAGTGACTGAAATGCAGCGCTCAGTGGGTGCCCGGGGAGCGGAGGTGGTGGCATCCACCTTTGATGAACCCCCGTCGCGACACGTCCAGGTCGCTGACATGGTCATCGAAAAAGCCAAGCGCCTTGTGGAGCACAAACGGGATGTGGTGATCCTGCTCGACTCAATTACACGTCTCGCCCGAGCCTTTAATACGGTGGTTCCCAGCTCGGGCAAAGTCCTGACCGGCGGTGTTGATGCCCACGCGCTCGAGCGACCCAAGCGCTTTTTTGGTGCCGCGAGAAACATTGAGGAAGGCGGCAGCCTGTCCATCATAGCCACCGCCCTCATCGACACCGGATCCAAAATGGACGAGGTGATTTATGAGGAATTCAAAGGCACGGGCAACCTGGAACTCCACCTCGACCGGAAGATCGCGGAGAAGCGTGTTTATCCCGCCATCAACATTCGACGATCCGGCACCCGCAGGGAGGAGTTGCTGACGGGCGATGAGGAACTGCAGCGCATGTGGATTTTGCGCAAACTGCTGCATGGCATGGAAGACCTGCCCGCCGTGGAGTTTCTGCTGGATAAACTCAAGGA
>JAKMEU010000035.1 GCA_022425845.1 Luminiphilus sp.
AGCCGATTCCAACCAGCACTGACGCGCCAGGGATGCTGGACTCGATATCGGGATCTTCGACACGAAAATTGGCCATGGAGTGGAGTTGCAGAAAGGGCATGCCGGGGTCCAGAAGGCCTTCAAGCCGCTCCCTTGGTGTCAACTGCCCTCGCGCCCTGAACGTTTTTAAACGTCTATTGGACGCTTCCTCCGTGCGCTGCTCATAGGATCGCAGAAGATCCACAAAGCCAAGCATGCTTTTGCGGTTCTCTGTAAACGTTTCGCTGTCGGTTTGAACCGTCGAGACAATCGTCGCCATATCAAGATTCCAGCAGTTTTTCAGGGATAACAATGGGGGTATCCAACAGGATCTGAGCAAAACTCTTTGCCTGGGGGTCATTGCGCAAGCTGGCAACGCCACCACCACCCAACGCATTGTGCAAAACAAAGTTGAGTGCAGGCAGCCCCGGCAAATAATAGCGATCAATTCCCGGTCCGGTCATAAAATGTTCAAAGCGCTGTGCCACGTAATCAGTAGTGAGCACCTTGGCTATCCAGGGCAGGTAATCAGGGTGTCGCGCCATGATACCGATATTTGCTTTATCACCTTTATCACCGGAACGTCCCCAGGCCAGCTGCTCCAGTCGCACTTCTACACTTGGGCCATCACCCACTGCGCCCGGAGGCTCCAGACCCACACCGCTCCCACACGCCTCCGTTGTCGAAACAGCCGCGTCCTGAAATACCCAACGGGTTGATCCGTTGGACACCTGCAGCGCCACGGAGGAACGTGGAATCAAGGCTGAAAATAACCGTATCACGGGGGACGGTTTCGCACGTGTACCGGCAAAAAAAGCCAGCCCCGGGGGAGCGCCGAGTGCCGCCCCTGACACCTCCCGCAACAGTAGTGCTACCGCTCGCTTGTCCTGATGCCGACAGGCTATTTTTAATGCAACCTCGCGGCTGTGGCCAGCTTGGGCTGAATCACCCCAATGGCTCTCGTCGCCAATCACTTCGATGGTGACCGCATCGAAGTCAGGCAATCCCAGCGCATCAAGTTTGCGTCGCGTTCGGGCGAGCACCTCCTGGGCAAAATATCGCCCCTTATCCGCTGCTCTCCGCCCCAGATACCAGAGTATGGTGCCCGCTCTCCAACCGTCGGCCCAGGTCATACTGGCCTTGTAGTGGCTCGGAACCCCACGTCCTCGGGCACCTGTGACAGATATTCGGTCTCGGTCCACCTCTTCAATACAGACATCGCTGAAGTCACAAATCACATCCGGGAGTTCATAGGCCGCTGGATCGCCGATTTCATACAATAACTGCTCCCCCACGGTGCCTCGGGTCACCAGGCCACCCGTTTCCTGGGGTTTTGTGATGACGGCTGTACCGTCGCGACCAACCTCAGCAATGGGATACCCGACTTCAAACAGCGTGTCGGCAATGTCATCCCAATCTGTAAAGTTACCCCCTGTTGCCTGGGGACCGCACTCAATGAGGTGGCCCACCAGCGAACCGGCGGCCAGCAAGTTGAGGTCTTCAGGACCCCAATCAAAAGCATGGATGCACGCGCCGAGAGTGACCGCGCTGTCTACGCAGCGACCGGTAATCACAATGTCCGCACCGCCGCGAAGCGCTTCGGCTACCGGAAATGCACCGATATAAGCGTTGGCGCTGGCTATTTTCTCCAACGGGGGCATCGCCTCACCGCTAAACATTTCCTCCAAGCCCTCATCGACGATGGCTGGCAGTTGGGGGAGGAGATTATCGCCAGTGACCACTGCCACCTTGAGATCCAGTCCCTCCGCCGCAATGCATTGTCGAATGGCGTCCCCGCAGGCCTCGGGATTAACGCCCCCCGCATTGCTGATGAGCTTGACCCCCGAGCCGGCGATGGCATTGAGGTTTGGTTTCACCATTGCCGAAACGAAGTCGGTGGCATAACCCAGGGAGGGATCGGCGGATCGGGCCCGAGCCAATATGGACATAGTGATCTCGGCGAGGTAGTCGAAGACGATGTAGTCAATGCCGCCCTCGTTAAGAAACTGAGCCATGGC
>JAKMEU010000045.1 GCA_022425845.1 Luminiphilus sp.
CTGATCAAGAGCTGTTAGAGGCCTTTGAGTTACGACGCGAAACCCTGCTTGAACCGGCGCGGGTGAGTTTCAGTCACGTTTTTCTCGGCGAAGTCTCCCCGGAGGAGGCGGCTGCTGTTTTGGCGAAGATTGAGTCGGAGGCGCTGTCACCGGAGCAGGCTATTGGGCTGGGCAGGGCATTTCTGTCCGGATTTAACTTCACCCACCTGAGCTGGATGGACGTGGGTTCGAAGATGGGACGGGAATTCACAGAGGCCTTGCAGCGCGATGCTGAAACAGGGGAGGCCGGTACCTGGCTGCCACCCATGGCATCGGTCTATGGCATGCATCTTGTTTATCTTCGATCTTTTGAGGCTGAGCGGCCCCAAACGTTTGAAGAAGTGATGGACAAATTGCGCTGGGATGTCAAAACCGAGCGAGAAGAGGCGGCACTTCAGGCGGCCGTGGCCATGCTGATGTCAGCCTACGAGGTAAAACGCTCGTGAGGTGGGTTGTCTTTTTCTGTTGCTTGATGTCCCTTGCCGCGCCCACAAGCGCCCATCGCTTTGCGCCGTCTTTACTGCAGATTCAGGAGTCGGGACCCGGGGTCTATGCGGTTACCTGGAAGACTCCAATCCAGCAGGTGAGTGAAATAGCCATGGAGCCGCAGTTGCCACCCGAGTGTCGCCTCGACGAGGAGTCGCCCTGGATCAGGGAGGGGACTGGAAAGCTGCGACAAATGACCTATCAGTGCGCGGGAGGGCTGGTGGGTCGTTCAGTTGGGGTCTCGGGTTTGGGGCCAAACCAAAGCTCGGTCATGCTCAATCTTATCCTTGATCGTGACATCGGCCATCAGGCCGTCCTGACGGCTGATGAGCCGGTATTTGTCGTGCCAGAGGAGCCGGACCGTTGGCAGGTGGTGGGCCGCTACAGTGTGCTGGGGGCTGAGCATATCTGGGCGGGGATCGATCACCTCCTGTTCGTATTGGGGCTGTTACTTCTCGTCGGCGGGGGCCGTCGCCTGGTGTTCACGATTACTGCATTTACGGTAGGGCACAGTGTCACCCTGGCCATGGTGACGTTGGGGATTTTTGACTACCCGGTCGCGTTTATCGAGTTCCTCATTGCGTTGTCAATTTTTGTCCTGGCACTGGAGCTGACCCGGGAAGGGGGGCAGTCGAGGTTGTGGCGGCAACCCTGGTGGTTGGCCGGCCTCTTTGGATTGCTGCATGGCATGGGCTTCGCTGGTGCGCTGGCGGAGACCGGGTTGCCCCAGGGGAACCTGCCGCTGGCGCTGCTGTTCTTCAACGTGGGAATAGAACTGGGCCAATTGGCGTTTATTGCCGTTCTCCTGGTGCTGGCGGCTGTTTTCAGGCGCGTCGTCAGCGAGCCATCACCGGCCTGGGTGCAGTTACCCGTTGTTGTTCTTGGGGTACTTAGCGCGATGTGGTGTATCGAGCGGGGCCTCGAAGTACTGGGCTGAAAGGGCGGGGTAGCCTGAGCGACCCGAACCCAGGGCGTCAGCCGTCGGGATTATTACCCGGCCAGTTGTCCATGACGATAAAGGGGTGCAGCGCCAGTTGGATTCCTTCGTCAATATGGTTTTCGTTCTCCAGCACATCTTTGCGGCGCACCCAGCCATTACCGGATCGGGTATCGATAGCATCAGTCAGGTCAATGCCGCCAAGGCCTGCGAAGGCCTGCTCAAGATCGATGTTGTAAATACTGACCTGCAACGACACAGCCGATACCGGGCGAGACCAGTCAAAATCGGCGGAGACGCCGTCTCCCGGGCCTTTTAGCGAGGGTTTGCGCGATACACCGTTGAATCGGGCAATGTGGTTCATGCCTCCGGAAACAACGGCATCGTGCTCAATCAGATCGGTAAACACAAAGCCATCAACATTGGTCTTGTCCCGCATGTCATCCCGAACCGACTGGACGATTTGAATGAACGTCTTGGTGTTGATACGACCGGTGGTGGGATCTACAGGGTCGCCATAGATCAGCGTCGCATTATTCCAGCGCTGAGAGAACTCGCGCTGGGGCAAAATGGTGTAGCCATTGGCTCTCAGGTAGGCGGCAATGCGGCCATCCACCATGGTCTCTGATTTCTTGATGTAGTTCCGCGAAGGGGCTCCGATGTTGATATGGGCGATAACCACGTTTTTGATCGGCGCTTTCTCGACAACCGCTTCGCTGAGCTGGTTGGCATTGGTGGTCGGATTGTAGCCACCGCCGCCGACGGTGGTGCCACAACCTGCGGCAATTAGCATGACCCCAGCGGTCAGTAGTGTCAGAAGCGTAGAGACAGAGGGATAGGGTAGGCGTAGACCTGGGCGCTGATGCATTGCAATAATTCCTGTTGAACGTGATGACATGCTAGCAGAGGAGGCGATGACGTGGGTACGGTACTCCACGATAGTGTACTGGGAGAAGGACCCGATGTGGTCCTGTTGCATGGTTTGTTCGGGCAGGGGGGCAATCTGGGTAGTATCGCCAGGGGCTTGCAGGAGGCCTATCGGGTGCACAGCCCCGATTTGCCCGACCATGGGCATTCCCTCTGGAGTGATTCACCATCGATTTCCGGGTACGTGGAGGCCGTGGCTGACTGGATGCTCGAGCGGCACATCCCCCGGGCGCACTTCGTGGGTCATTCCCTGGGCGGTAAAATCGCCATGGGCCTTGCGCTGGCGCACCCGGCGCTGGTGGATTGTCTTGTGGTGATTGACATAGCGCCCGTGGCGTATTCGCCCAGTCACGATGATGTGCTGGCGGGGCTTGCCGCCGTGACCGCGGCGCAGTGCCGCTCCAGAGCAGAGGCGGACGCGGTCTTGAAAGCGCACATTCCCGAGGCGGGTGTGCGCCAGTTTCTGCTGATGAGCCTGATGAGGACGGGTCAAAACAACCTGATGGATTGGCGACTCAATCGCGAAGGGCTGACCCGCTGTTACCCACGCTTACTGGAAGCCCTGGAGGAAAACACGCCTTTTGATGGCGAGAGCCTGTTAATTCGCGGCGCAGATTCTGGCTATGTCAAAGATGATGACATGGCCGTTGTCGAGCGGATGTTCCCGCATTCAAACCTGCTAACCCTCGCGGGCGCCAGCCATTGGGTGCACGCTGACAAGCCCACCGAGTTGAATGAGGCGTTGCTGTCTTTCTTGAGCTAACGATGTGACAGGTTTGTGAAGGGTGAAAATTTAATCCACAGGTTTAAGCATCCACAGAAGCTGTGGATAATTTGGTGGGTAATTTGTTCAAGCGAGGCAAAAGCTCAACGTACGTAAGCTCGAAGTCAAATTGGTTAAAAATTAACCAACACCATAAAATATATATAAATCATAATCTTATGACTAACTTCTTGAGCTTAACTACGGCTTTTTAGCGTAACTTGGCCTGTTGGGCTCCGCTCGGGGCCGGTGTGCATAAAGCATTTTTGTCGTCAAGGCTTAAAGCCAAAATAACTAAATTTTTTTCAAGGCTTTTTGTGGCGAGAATGTTAAAAAAATGGTGAGGGACGTCACAATTGGGCGCATCAATTGC
>JAKMEU010000062.1 GCA_022425845.1 Luminiphilus sp.
ACCTTGAGCAGGGCGAATTGGCGGCCAACCTTGAAGCCACCCTGAATCAATACTTCACCAGTCTGTCGCAGGATCTAAATAGCCAATCACAACGCCAGAAGAATGCCATACAGCAGCAATTACACTGTGCGCAGACAGATCAGTGCCTGGCGCTATTGACTACCGCACAAAACTGGCTCGAACAGCGATCGAGGTTATTGGTCCTGGGCATTGTGCTCGCGCTGGCAGCACTGCTCCTGCTTTGCCAGTTTAGTCCTCGACTGGCTGCCAACAACTCAGCTGCGAGCGTTGCGACGCTGTCTCTGCTTAATATTTCTATTCTGGCCTTACTTGTGCCGGGCATCTTTGTGCCGATGATGAAGCTGAAGGCCTTTATTGAACCTTTCACCGTTAGCATCGGCGATGCCAGCGTTTATTTTGACCAGCAGTTACTGATGTATCAGAACAAAAGTATTGCAGACCTCGTGAGCCTGCTGCTGAAAACCGGGCAGCCCTCGCTGTTTTTTTTGGCCGCCGTCCTGACGCTGTTCTGCGTTCTATTGCCTGTGGGCAAGTGCCTTGCGGCGCTCTCGCTGCTGGCCCGCAGAAACAAGAGATCCGCTCAACCCTTGATGCGATGGCTTGCCGTTGATTCTGGCAAATGGTCGATGGCCGATGTTTTTGTTATCGCCCTCATCATGGCTTACATCGGCATGGACCAACTGATTTCGAGCCATACCGACGCCATGAATACGCTGTTTGCGGACGCGCAGTTTGTCCAAGCCGCATCGGCCTCGGAACTGGGCATGGGGTTCTATTTCTTCTTGGGCTTTGTCGGGCTCAGCTTTTGGACCGCCGGAAAATGCAAACAACAGTTAAACACCGGCAGGCCGACAGCACTGACGGCGGCCTAATATTTGTTGATATCCGTCTCGTCTTCGCCTGCCGCGGGCCGTCTCGTCAAGCGCCTGAGGGGAACAAGAATCAAAAGGCTGAGAATCGCAAAAAAAGTGAGCAAGGCCTCCCAACTGCCTGTAAAGGGCATGGGCAGGATATCTTTCAGTAGCAACGAGCTACCTGTAAGCGCTGCACCAATCCCAAAAGACAACAAGATAAAATCCAAACCCAGTACAACGTCCATCGCTACCAGTATAAGAGCCGCAACTAACCAAACTTCATAGCTCAGCAATAAATTCATTTCACGCTCCATCCGTTCGTCTGAGTACTTCCTGAAGACCCGCCAATCCTCCCAGCGTTTTGGTGACATCCGACGGGAGTACGATGGTTTTAGTATTATCAGAGGCCGCCATCTGCGCTATGGCATCGACCTGGCGCTTGAGAATCTCAAAGTCGACAGCGGGCTGCCCGTTGTTAGCGATCGCCTCGGCGATCATCTTTGTTTGCTCCGCATCGGCCTCAGCTTTTTTGATCACCGCATAAGCATCAGCGTCCGCCGTCAACTTTATTGCCTCCGCTCGCTTGGTCGCTTCATAAAGTTCGGCATCGGCCTCAAGCTCTACTCTGGAGCGCTCACCCTCAGCCTTGGCCACCGTGGCCCTACGTTCCCGCTCAGCATTTAATTGTTGGCGCTGAGCCTGCTTCGTGGCCTCATCAACCCTCACGTCCGTTATTTCCGAGCGAGTGATTTCCAGGCCCCAAACCTCTGAAGCGTCACGCAGGTTTTTGAGAATTTCGTCGTTCATTTGCTGGCGACTACTCTGAATATCATCAAGCTCCAGCTTGCCCGCTGCGCTGCGGATAATGGACTCCGCCGTTGTTCGCAAAGCCAGCGGCACATCCCGAATTCGATACACAGATTTCGCGGCATCAATGACTCGAAAAAAGACTGTGGTTTCGAGAACAATTTCTACGTTATCCCGTGTAATCACTGAAATATCAAAGGCATCGAGCTGACGCTCCAAAACCACAACCTTATGTTCAATGCGGTCTAAAAAGGGGATCAATAAATTGATTCCCGCGGAGAGTGTTTGGCGGTATTTCCCAAAACGCTCCACCACATATTCATCGGACTGGGGGACTATCGCGACACTTTTGGCCGCCACCAGGATAGCGAAGGCGAAAAACGCCAGCGTTAAAATTATTCCAAGATCCATGCTTTATATCCCTAAAATTGTCTCTGAATTCCAGTGCTTGCCAAAGCCTGTTGTCGACCCATTAACGAGCAAACGGTAGCGGCGCCCTTCAGGGTTCAGGCGTGGACAACCATAGCAGCTACCTGACCATGCCTGCGAGTCGGATGCAGCGCCCGCAGTCGATTGGACCGCTGGGCCACCTGGCTAGTCCCGCAGCGGGTCACAAAACTCACAGTCAGGAGCCAGTCCATAGGCAGCAAGAACCTCAACAATAAACCGACGCCAATTATCGGAAGGAGTCCAGATGGAGGCGAGGTCCATCACGGCATCGTCCATGGGTACCTCGTTAAATATCACGCGATAGAGGAAAGAAAAGCTGCTGGCCCGCCAATTCACCTGACAGTGAACAAGTGTGCGGCGATCCGCACCCTCCTGCATCAGGGCTGCAAAGGTCCGAAAATCCCCAACCGTAGGTGACTCCCAGAGTACCGGTAGCTGAACAAACTGCATCCCCAGGCCGCGGGTAATGCGGTCCTCGTTGGAGAGCGAGGTGTCGTGATCGGTGAATGCGAGATAAACCACACGCTCCACACCCGCGGCGGCCTGCGCCTTCAACTGACTCGCCGTGGGCTGCCCAGAACTGGCGAGTGTTTCCGAATAAGCGATGTAGTTAACAATATCCGGGCGCGTCGAGGCCGTATCCGCACCCTGCGCTTGCACTACAGGAAGGTAAAACACGATCGACAGCAACAGCGCGCTCAACAACCCTCGCGCTGCTCGGGAGCAGCACCATACTACCCACCGCTCTGACTGCTCCAGCTGATACTCACCCATTACTGGCCTCCCCGGCCTCCATGCCCTGAGTGCCTCTGACACGCTCACCCGACCAGCAAAGCATGAAGCCGCCCAGCCAGGCTGCCCGTGGCCAGAGCCATCAAAGTGATGAAACTGCGCCCTTGTAACTTTCGGGGTTCAGCGTATCAGCTATCGGGTCTCATAGGTTGGACGCGGCAACCGTTACTGGTGTCACCGACCGCGTAAATCTGGCATCGCGCACGCTGTCAAAGGCCGAGATCACCCGGGTGGCATGGTGTTTACCGACGTCAGACGCTTACCTCGCACTGAGCCGTCAAAGAGCTCAACCTGCAGCGCCTGATCCGAGTGAGGTACCTCACGAAGGCGAAATTTAGGGCAGAGGCCGCGTTAGAGAAGAATCATGGCCCGCCCGGAGAGATGGACTCGCGCCATCCATGGCGCCCGGGGCTGCGCCCCTTCAGCAAAGCTGACGCCCAAATCGGCAGTCCTGCCGATTTGTCGAACTCGGGAGTTCGAGCCTGTTCAGCAACCCATAAACGAAAAAACCCCCTAAAGGGGGTTCCGTAATTTATGGCCCGCCCGGAGAGATTCGAACTCCCGACACCCAGGTTCGAAGCCTGGTGCTCTATCCAGCTGAGCTACGGGCGGAGGCCGCAGATCATAGGGATGCACCGCGTTGAGGTCAAGCAGACACCCGTTTACGCACCATGTCACCCAGATCACAAACCAGCATTCCGGGGCCCTATCCGGCCCAACAAAGGCGCCCATTGACCTGATGCGTCGGCGATGGTTTGCTCGAGATCACTGGACCCATGCCAAACTTGCTTGCGAGGTTACTGCCATGCCAAGGCTCCGCGAGGTACCCCGATCAGAAGCCGATCCCATTGCACTGGGCATGTACGAGATGCTGTTTGGAGAGCGTGATCCCGTAAGTTCTCCCGGTACAGCGACAGGTACCCCGGGCAACTGGTGGACCGTCTTTGCCCTGATACCCGACTGCCTGAAACATGCGCTGCAGGGCTTTCAGTTTTACCGCGACAGCAAACGAAAGCTCGACCCCCAGTTAAGGGAACTGGCGCAAACCCGCGCCGGTTACGCCCGGGGTTCCCAGTTCGTCTTTTCCCAACACTGCAAGTCCTGTCGCTCGGTAGGCCTCGATGAGTCAAAAATAGCGGCGCTACCCCACTGGTCAAGCAGCCAGGATTTCAGCCCCATTGAGCGGGCCGTCCTGGCCTACACCGACGCCCTCGTTCTCGAGGGAGGCAGGGTTCCAGACGGCCTTTTTGCACAATTGAAAAATGCGCTGTCAGATGAGGAGATTCTCGAACTGACCTACATCACCACGCTCTATGACATGCACGCCACCATGGCGCGGGCACTGCGGCTGGAATATGACGACGTTGATGACCGCATCACCGAAATCGCCGCGCCTACCGAGGCCGCCAACCGAGAC
>JAKMEU010000088.1 GCA_022425845.1 Luminiphilus sp.
GGTCAATATTGATCCCTTCAATATTTTTCTGCCCCTTTAACCAGCGGCTCACAAGCTCCCAAATGGGCTCGCCCACCACGTCTTGTGTCGATGCCCAGCCTGCCACTTTATAGGACTTTGCTGGCTGAACAGACGTCCCGTTCAGGGAGAGCTCACTGATTCGATGCCCGAAGCGCGCCGTCGGATCGACGCTGTAGGTCAAGCCCCCGACTCTGACCATATCGCCCCCCTGCTGCAGGTAGGGATCGGGATTGAACAGGTTATCCGCCACATCTTCCAAAGTGCGCTTGAGAAGTTCGCCGCTCATCTCCCTAAGAGTGACGGCAGGATAGGTGATGGCGACCTGGGCCATGAGGTCCTCCATGGTAATGGCGGAACCGGGCAATACCGTTGTCCCCCACCGAAAACCGGGCGACAGGGCTATTTCCGCATCCATTTCATCGCGTAGCGCATTGCAGATCAGTTGATCAAAACTCCCGGAAAAATTGCCACGCCGGTAAAGCAATTCATCGGTGGTCGCCAGCACTTCCGTCAACTGGGTGCTGAAGGGCGCTCGTATACCTTCAATCAGCTTGGCCATATCGGGATCGGGGGGCAGAAGCTCGGCGAAGACGGGCAAAAGCTGATAAGACCAGCTCTTTATCGCACCCTCGCGGACGTCAAAATCCAGGACGCCCATAAACTTCCCATTGGAACCGGCGTTGGTGACCAGCGTCACCCCATGCCGATTAGCGATCTCCAGGGCCTGTGGTATGGCATCGTGGGTGTGGCCGCCCAAGATGGCATCGATGCCGGAGACCCTCGACGCCAGTTTGATATCCGTATCCGCACCATTATGGGAAAGCAGGACCACGACCTGGGCACCGGCGGACCGAACCGCATCTACCGTCGCCTGCAGTTCCCGCTCCCTGATGCCGAAAGTCCATTCCGGTATCAGATAGGCCGGATTGGCTATGGGGGTATAGGGGAAAGCTTGGCCGATGATCGCAACGGGCACTCCGTTCATCTCTCGAATGACGTGGCTGGAAAATACCGGGTCACCGAAGTCCTGGTCGCTGATATTCTGAGCCAGGAACTCGACATGACCCGCCAGGTCCTGTTCGACAATCTCAAGTACTCGCTCGGTCCCCAGAGTGAACTCCCAGTGACCCGTCATCACGTCGATACCCAGTAACTTTGATGCGTCCACCATGTCCTGACCACGCGTCCACAGCGCCGTGGCCGACCCTTGCCACAGGTCGCCACCATCCAGCAACACAGCCCCGGGCCTATTGGCTTTTAGACGCTTCACCAGGGTAGCCAGATGAGCAAAGCCCCCCACCTGCCCAAACGCTCTCGCACTCTCCTCATAATCGAGGTGCGTATAGGCGTGCGCGCGATAGTGGTCTCCGGTGATACCGTAATGACTTAACAGCGCCTGCCCCACAAGATGAGGCGGCCTGTTACGCGCTGCATGAACCCCGATGTTGACCGAGGGCTCGCGAAAGTAGACCGGTAACAACTGCGCGTGGACGTCGGTCATGTGGAGCAGATGCACATTACCTTGGGTTGCCAGATCATAGGCCAGACCGGTCTGGGCGCGCTGGGCTACACCGGGTAAGGCGAGACCCGCTGCCGCACCCAGTGCCAGCATCTTGCTGAATTCACGCCGCTGCAATGAGCCACTCCTGGTCTGTCGAGGCTGCTGTTCTCAGGGGCTTAACCCACTGTTCACTGGAGAACGTGGATCGAGCAAGTACGCCATGACGTCTTTGAGCTGCTGCTCAGACAGGATTCCCGCAGCGCCAAAGCGCGGCATGTGCGAGCACACGTTGTAGGCATGGGTATTCCATAGCTTGATCCACGTGTACTCAAGCATCGACAGACTTTGCCCCCGGGCCCCGTAGCCGGTCAGTGACGGCCCCAGTGTTCCGTAAGCCACCTCATCGGGATCGAGCTGATGACAGGCATAGCAGTTACCGCCGTTGGGCTGCTCTGGGTTGTCGCTGTACTGCAACCCACGCCCGTTATTGGCGACTGCCTCCCCGCGCTGCCAATCGCCAAGAAAATCGTCCTCGGTGGGCATAGGAACAGCGGCTCTGGCACTTTCGCGCAGGGCGTTCGCTGTTTCAATGTCACCCTCCTCTGAGCGGGGTTTGCTACAAAACGATTGGAGGGCGTCGCGCTCAACGCGCTCCAGCGTCACAAAATTTTTGTCTGCCATGGACGACTTCAGGAGCATTGCTGCTTCGTCGGCCAAAGCCGAGTTGATGAGAAAGCAGCACAACAGTACGAGGGGTTTTATCGTCTTCATACGCGTCACCGCTTTAGCCCGGGCGCTGCCATGGTGGCGCCCGCGGCATTGACAGCTAGATAGGTCTGTAGCGCTACAGCAGCCTCAGACCCCATAATCAATTCGGGCATGCGCTGTTGCCTGAAACAGTCCCGCATACGCCAGCCCATCGTCCTGACAATCCCCTGGGAGATACGGTAGGCAGGCCAACTGCTATAGGCCTCAGCGGCGCCTTCGTGCGCCGTTAAGTCCGGCAGCGACTGCAATCGAATTCGCTTTCCCGACTGACCGTGGCAGGTGGCACATGAAAAATCGTGGGGGCCGGCGCGAAAATAAAACAACTGCTCACCCAGCTCATAAGACGATCGTTCAGAGGGGTGGGCCTGGCCCGGCGCAATGGCCAGTCCTCGTGACTGCTCGGCCAGCCAGGCCACCAAGGCTTCCATTTCCGTGCCAAGGTCGCCCCTTAAGGAATAGGGTTTGGCGTGAATTTCTTCGCGGGTTTTTCCCTGAAGTTCAATCATGCAGTGTTCAAGTCGTGACTCAACATCCTGCACCCGATCGGTGTCTGCAAAGTAACGGGGCAACTGCGCGTAAGCACCTTCTACAACGCCAGCCCCCAGACCCAAGTCACACCCCTCCAGCGACGTCGAATTTGGGCCCGCCTTGCTGAACCAAAGCTCTTCCCCCTCATCAATGACAAAGACGGCAGGGTTGTCGTCCCCAAACATCGCGCGATATTCGTCAAATATCCCATCCTGCTGCGCCCAGGCCCACAATGGCGCCAGCAGCAACAGAAGACTTGATAATATTCCTGCACACCAACTGATCATACGACCTCCTGGTTCAGCGAATTTGGGTTTCACCCTCGCCCGTATCACCCTGGTTGTCGAGCCAACTCACCTTGACGACATCACCGACAGACCCGCCCTTGAAACGCATTCCAAGGAAGGGATTGGCCGACACCGCTGCACCCCAAAACGCGTCCAAAACGATCTTGTCATTGTGCGTCACCTTTACTGCCGTAATAAATCGAGCCGGAATCGTCTCACCCAGCTGATCTTTACGCAGCCCCGTCTCCATGGGGTGGCGCATCAGCGCCTTAACCTCACACCCGTCACCCTTTAACTGTGCTCGTATTCTGATTCTGCTCGCCATTGATTTCTCCTTAACCTCCGCAGCCGCCCAGGGTCACTTTCGTTTCCTTGCTCGCCATGTACAGCTGTCCCTCGGCCTCTGCAACCGCGAATAACTCACAGGTTTGCGCCACCTTTACGCGGGTTTCCACGTAGGGTTGCGTCCCCTCTGGAATAGCAAACACAGCAGCCAGCGGATTGGGGTTTTTCTCAACGATGACATAAACCTTGCTGACGTTAGGCAGCATCTCGTCATCGACTTCAATTTTTACCGGCACCACAGCACCATTTTCAGCAATGTCGGGCACCGAAAAAATAATGGCGTCGCTCCGCGCCGGCGTGACGCCAAGATCAGCGAAAACACCCTCCACCGCGGTCGCTTCAAAAGCAGATTGGGGGCGAGTCACAGTGGCCCATAGCCTGCCCGGCAATGCCGACGCGAGCGCCAGAAGAGAGCCCATTTGGAGTACTGCCCGCCGCCTTACGCCTGCTGACTGCCTGCTACTCATACCACTACCCTCCCTCTTATTCAGAATTTGTTGAAGCCAACCAATCAGCCATCGCCAACACCTCGGCAGATTCAAGCTGGGGCATCGGCGGCATCGCGGCGCTTCCCCAGATGCCCTGTCCGCCCTGACGAATCTTGTCAGCCAAATAGGCACTGGCTTCCTGTCCGGCATAACGTGCGCGAATATCAGTTAAGGCCGGCCCAACCAGCGTCTGCTCCATTTGGTGACAACCCAGGCATCCATTGCTGTAAAACAGCGTTTGGTAGCGATCATCCAGCGCACTCTGGTTGGTATTGGCTGAATCAGGCCCGGGAGCCGGCGCCGTTTGGATACCGGGAAAGGGACCATAGTCGCGCATCTGGTCCTTCAGGTTGCCGTGTGCATTCATGGCATAAGCGGGCAATGACGAGGTGATCGCAGTGCCCACCTCACAGTCTTTCACGCAGTCTGATCCGACAACATCGGGTTTTCCGCTCACTGTCCAGAGCCCGTGGTCGCGGGTCATGCCGTTACGATTGGGCATGCGCTGCTGAACCTCGGGCATATTCTCATCTGTCAATACAAAGTCATAGTCAACGATATACGCCAGGTTAAGCAGGTAAGCCAGAACCGCGTAGACTTCATCCGCTGTGAGTGACTTCGGCGCATTCCAGGGCATGGCTCGATTAATGTAATCCCAGAGCGTCGACAGCGTCGCCACTTTCATAAACGTCGTGCGAACGCTTGCCGAGTCGGTCAAGGAAGCCACTCGACCCGATTCAATGTCGTCCTCCGTGACGTTACCCAGGACAATCG